>NZ_JAGIXF010000137.1:0-11781 GCF_021483755.1 Burkholderia sp. WTPI3
CAGCGGATGTGGGGTGTGGCGTGGGTGATGGGATGGGGCGGCGTCGCCCGGCGCCAGGCGCGACAGCGCACCCGCATCGAGACCGAACCAGTCGGCCGCGAGCGCCGCGCGCAAGCGCCGCAGATCGCCCGGCGCATCGATTGCCGCGAGCACGCGTTCGAGCTGCTCGGCATCGCCGGTCGAAAACACCGACGCCTGTGCGAGCTCGACGCTGCCGATGCCCCACGTGGCAAGCACGCGCTTCACGAGACTGCCTTGGCGGTGCGTCTGCACGAGCACCGCGATGTCGCCCGGCGACAGCGGCGTGTCGCCGAGCCGCGCGTCCCCCTCGCGCGCGCCGCGCATCAGCCGCGCGATCTCGGCTGCGCAGGCCTGAGCGGCCTGCGCCTGCGCGTCGTGCTTGAGCAGCGTGCCGTCGCCGCCCGGCAGCGTCCAGATCCGGAAATCGCCGGCCGGGCCCGGGTCGGTGCCGTCGACGAACGGCGCTCGCACACGCGTGCCGGCCCGCACCGCGTAATAGTCAAGCCCGTCGAGCACGAACGCGCGTGGATTCGACATGAAGAAGCGGTTGCACGCATCGACGATCGCCGGCGTCGAGCGCTGGTTGACCGCGAGCGTATAGCACGCGCTCGCACTGGCGCGCGCGGCCAGATAAGTATGCAGATCCGCTGCGCGGAAGCTGTAGATCGCCTGCTTCGGATCGCCGACGAGAAAGAGCGGCCCGCGCGGCGCGAAAATCCGGTCGAAGATCGCGAACTGCAGCGGGTCGGTGTCCTGGAATTCGTCGATCAGCGCAGCCGGATAGCGTTCGCGCAGCGTCTCGGCAAGCCACGGATGCGTGTTCAGTGCGCGATACAGGTTCGCGAGCAGGTCGTCGAACGACACGACGCGACGCGTACGCTTGCGCTCGGCCAGTTCGGCCGGTGCCATGTCGAGCCAGTCGGCGATCAGCGCGAGCCAGCGCGCATGCTGCGTGGCCTCGGCCGCGGCCACCGCCGCTTCGAGCGCGTCGGCGACGTCGAAGAACGGGTGCTCAGGTGTCGCGCCGCCCTTTTTCGTCGCTTTCACGAGCGCGGTGCGCGTGAGCTTGAGCGCGGCCTTCGGCAGCGCGGCCGTCGCATCGCCCTGTGCGAAATGCGCGGACCACGCGCCGAGCGCATCGACGAGTGCGTCGGGCTTGTGCGAGCGCTGGTTGAGCACGGGCTGCGCGGTGCGCAACAATGCGTCGATCGCGTCGCGCTCGTCGGCCCACATCCGTGCGGCCTCCTCGAAGCACGCGGCGGCGGCGGCTTCCGCCGATTCGTCCGGCTCGCCCACACCGTCCCAGCGCAGCGCGGCGAGCGGCTTCTTCAGCCGGCGGGCAAGCTGCGCATCGAGCGCGGCCGGCCCTGCGCCCGAATCGACGAGCCACGTCGCGAAACCGGGCCAGCGTGCGGCCATCGGCTCGACCCGCGTGCGCCAGAAGTCCGCTGCGAGCTCGAAGCGCAGCGCCGCGTCGTCGGCCTGCATGTCGAACGCGAACGGCATCGCGGCCGCGAACGGCGCTTCCTGCAATGCACGCTGGCAGAACGCGTGGATCGTATGGATCGCCGCCTGATCGAACGCGCGCAGCGCGCGCCGGATCCGCTTCGCGGCCGTCTCGGGATCGAGCGCGCCGGCCTCGCCGAGCGTCGTCTCGAGCAGGCGCGCGACGAACGGATCGCCGCCGTCGTCGCCCGTATCGAGCGCATGCGCGAGCTGCGCGAGCCGCCCGCGAATCCGCTCGTGCAGTTCGGCCGTCGCCGCCTTCGTGAAGGTCACGACGAGGATCTGGTCCGCGCCGAGATCCTTTTCGAGCAGCAGGCGCACGTATAGCGCGCAGATGTTCCACGTCTTGCCGGTGCCGGCAGACGCCTCGATCTGGTTGACGCCGTCGAGCGGGCACACGAACACGTCGAGTTCGAGCGCCGCCTGCGGCCGGGCTGCGGCGCTCATGCGACCTCCTTCAGATGTTCGAGCATCGGCTCGAACACGAGCCGCGCGAGTGTGCCGAACGGCTCGTCGAGCGACGGATGCGCGCCACGCCACGCGATCGCGATGGCCGGGTCGTCGGCTTCGCTCGCGACACGCTCGTTGATCCACACGCTCGCGGCCTTAGCCTCGCCGTCGGAGACCCGCGCCCATGCGCTGCGCGGAAAGAACCGCAGCGGCATGCGCCGCCCCGCGCGAAACAGCGCGGCAAGCGGCGCGAGCCGTTCGAGCGGCGCCGCGACCGGCGTGAGTTCGAACGCGCCGCCGCTACCGAACCACAGCGTGCGGCGCGGGCCGTCGGGCACCACCGCGCAGTAGACGAGGTGCGCGAGCCACGCGGACAGATAGTCGCGCGCGCTTGGCCGGGCATAGCGATAGATGATCTGCCCTGCCGGCGTCAGCCGGTTCAGCGTGCCGTGCAGCTCGAGCGGCGCACTCACCGCATCGCCGGCCAGCATCGCGTCATCGGGGCCGAACAGCGCCTGCTCGGTGTCCGGCCATGCGGGCACGACTTCGAGCGAGAACGGCCGCCGTTCCATCCCGTCGGCGAGCGCGTGCCGCACTTTCGACGCGAGCTGCGTCATCGAGCCGAGCGCCTGGTCGCGCCAGACGGCGCCCGTCGCGCCGCCCGGCAGTTCCGGGCTGGCGTCCGCAATACGCAGCGCATGGTCGTGCACGCCACCGTCGCCCGATTCGATCAGGAGCGGCAGCACGCGTTCGGCGAGCGCGTCGCTGCCGGCAAAATCGAGCGCGAACGGCTCCGTGTCGAGTAGTTCCGCCTGTGCATCGGACAGCACGATGCCGAGCCGTGCACGCAGCAACGCACGCGCCGGATGCCGCCAGAAGCGTTCGAATTCGCTGAACGCGACGGGTTCGGCCGGCTCGGCCGGCAGCGGCTGCGCGAAGAACGGCTGCTCGCGCGTCGCATCGCGCGACGCTTCGGCCGCCAGCAGCGACGCAAGCGTCGCGCGCTCGGCGTCGTACGAAGCCAGTTCGCTGTCGGGCTGGAAATACGTGGCCGCGAACGGTTGCAACGGATGCTCGACGACGAACGCGCGCCGCGCGGCGTCGACCGCGTCCGGTGCAGCGTCGGGGCCGGCCGTGACGAGCGCGAGATGGTCGAGCAATTCGTCGACGAGCGCCGCGGGCGGCAACGGCGCGTTGTCGCGAATGCTGCGCCCCGTGTAGGCGATCAGCAGCCGGTCGCGCGCCGCGAGCAGCAGGTCGAGGAACAGGTTGCGCTCGTCGTCGCGGCGCTGCCGGTCGCCGAGCTTCGGCAGCACGGCCATCAGGTCGAATTCGTCCGCACGCGCGAGGCTCGGCAGCACGCCGTCGTCCATCCCGAGCAGGCAGACGGCGCGATACGGCAGCCCGCGCAGGCTCGTCAGCGACGAGAACGTGACGCCGCCCCACGGCACCCCGCCGCGCGCCGGATCGTCGAGCGCGGCAGCCAGCCCCGCGCGCACCACCGCTGCAGGCAATGCCTCGTCGGGAGCGCCTTCGGTCATTGCGGCCAGCATCGCGTCGAGCGCGTCGCGCACGCCCGCGAGCGCGTCGGCATACGCGGCGCCGGAGTCGAAGAAGCGCGCGAGCGTGTCGGCGAACAGTTCGCTCCAGGCGCGCGGCGTATGCGCGTCGGCGAGCCGCCGCGCGAAGCCGTCGAGATCGTCGGTGAAGCGCGCGAGCCGGCCGAGCAGTTCGGCCTCGCTGCCGGTGGCCGCTTCGATCGGCAGCCACGCGCCGACCGGAGCGGCACCTTCGGGCATCGCATAACCAAGGAAGAGCCGCGCGAGCGCATCGGAGAACGTGTGGCGCGGCGCGGGCACCGCCGCGTCGTCGCTCATCGTCGGCGACAGCCCGCGCCGCGCGCCGGCGGCCGCAAGCCAGGTCTGCACCGTCTCGAGCGCGGCCGCGTCGATCCCGTAGCGGGCGGCCACCGCGTCGACGCGCAGCCATTCGACCAGCTCCGGCGCACCGACCTGCCGCTCCGGCAGCGCGAGCCATTCGAGCAGCACGCGCGCGACCGGGTTCGCCTGCGACGGCGGCAGTCCGGTGATCCGGTAGGGCACGCGCGCGCCGCCGGTGCCCGCCGTGCCGAACACGGCATCGATCAGCGGCCCGGCCGCCGCGAGATCGGCGACCGCGACCAGCACATCGGACGGCTGCAGCGTCGCGTCGGCATCGAACCACGCGAGCAGCCGGTCATGCAGCACCTCGAGCTGACGCGCGAGGCTGTGGCACACGTGCACCTCGATGCCGCGTTCGGCCGGCGCGTCGCCGAGCTCGTCCTCCGGCTGCAGGTCGAGGATCGCGTTCTGCACGCGCGCGAGCCAGGTCGGCGCGGGATTCCCGACGAAACGCGATGCATCGCCTGACGCCGCGCTTTCGGTCAGCTCGTGCAGCATGTGCAGTTGCGCCTGCGTCTGCCGGCCCCACTCCGCAAGCAGCGGGTGGCCGACTTCCTGATAGTCGCGCCGCCCGGCCGCATCGAGCGCCTCGGCATGCGCGGCGGTGACGATGTCGAACCAGAATTCGCGGCACGGGTTGAGCGCATAGACGCGCACGTCGATCCAGCGCGACAGCTCGCGCAGCAGCGCGACGTGCAGCGGCGGCATGGTCGGCAGCGCGAACACGCTGACCGATTCAGGCCAGTCGGCGCGCGCGACGGTTTCGGGATCGAGGTTGCGCGCCTCGACGAGAAAGCGATGCGCGGGCGGCGTGCCGCTGTCGCTCAGCTCGGCGAGCAGCACGCGCCACAACGCGGCCTGCCACTGCTCGTCGTCGCGCGCGGCGTCGCTGATTCCGCGCGGTGCGCCATCGCCCGCGAGCACCGACTCGCCGGCCTGCCATGCGGCCAGCCATTCGGGCCGATAGGTCAGGTAATGATCGAGCACGGCCGCGACGCGATGCGCGAGTTCGTAGCGCATCGCGTCGTCGGACGCCGACAGATATGCGGCCAGCCGCGGCGACGCAAGCCACGGCGTACCGCCCTCGGCCTGCGCGAACAGCCGGTAGCAGCGCCACACGAGACGGTCCGGCGCGAACGGCGAGCGCGCGGGCACCGTCAGCACGCGGCCGATCTGCGCCCACAGCCATTGCGCGAGATACGTGAACTCGACATTTGCGCATACGCCGTGACGCGCGGCGATGTCGAGCTCGAGACGGCGGCGCAGCGCCGCGCTCGGCACGATGACCTGCTGCGGCGCCCACGGGCCGTTGCGGGCCGGGAACGCGGCCAGATCGTCGAGCAGCGCGTCGGCCAGCGTTTCATGACGGTTCGAATAGAAGAGATGGAGCATGAAGCGGTATCGGTGCGTCGCGCCGACCGGGCCGGGCGAACAGGAGCACCAAGGATAGCAAAAGGGCCGTCGCGGCGAACCTCGCCCGAAAGGCCAGGTTTTGCGGACCGCGAAATACGATAGACTCGTCGCCAGTCAATACGCCGCCCCGGCGTCTTCGTCTGCCATTCAGCCCATCGATGCGCTATTCGGTCGAAATCAGAAAGTTTTTCTATAGCCAGTATTTTTTCGGCGGCCTGCGGATCGCGGTCGGCGTGTCGCTACCGGCGGTACTGTGCCTGATCGTGTTTCACAACCGGGATCTCGGCTTTACGATCTCGACCGGCGCGCTCGGCGCGTGCGTCGTCGACATGCCCGGCCCGCTCAAGTACAAGCAGAACGAAATGCTCGCGTGCAGCGTGATCGGCTTCCTGGCCGCGCTCGCGACCGGCCTCGCGACACCGAACATCTTCGCGCTGTGGCTGACGATCGTGCCGCTCACGTTCGTGCTGTCGCTGATCGTCGTATACGGCAACCGCTGGCCGCAGATCAGCTTCGCGACGCTGTTCATGATGGTGATGACGCTCGAGGAGAAGTTCACGCCGCTGCAGGCGTTCGTCAACGCCGGCTGGATCCTCGCGGGCGGCCTCTGGTACACGTACTGGGCAACTCTCGTGTCCCAATGGCAGGCGCGCCGGATCGAGCAGCAGGCGCTCGCCGAAAGCCTGTTCGCGTGCGCCGACTACCTGCTCGCGCGCGCGCAGTTCTACGATCTCGAGGCCGATCTCGACGAGTGCTACCGCAATCTCGTCGCCAAGCAGATCTCGGCGGTCGAAACGCAGGAAACCGCGCGCGACATCGTGCTGCGCAACCTGCCGAAACTGCGCCGCGGCAAGCTCGACCCCGGCCGCACGACGATGTACAACCTGTTCATCAACAGCGTCGACCTGCACGAGCTGTTCGTCGGCGCGCATACCGACTACCCGCTCGTGCGCAACACGTTCGGCGGCTCGGACCTGATCATTTTCTACCGCGACCTGATCCGCAAGGCGGCCGCCGATCTCGAGGAGATCGGCCTCGCGGTGCTCGAGAACCGCGCGCCGCATTCGCGGATCAGCGTGAAGGCCGAGCTGCGCGCGATCGAGTACGAGATCGAGCTGATGCGCAAGAAGAACTTCGCGGCCAGCAATCCGGAAGCGTATGCGGCAGTGCTCGCGACGTTCCGGCGCATCTGGAGCGCGACGCGCCTGATCGACCGGATGCGGCGCAACCTGTCCGGCCACGCCGACCCGCAGCAGACCGAACTGAAGATCGACAAGGCGCTCACGCGCTTCCTGCAGCGTCGCCGGATGTCGCCGCTGCTGATCTTCTCGAACCTGAACATGCGCTCGCCGAGCTTCCGCCACGCGCTGCGCGTGACGATCGCGGTGGCCGTCGGTTTCTGGCTCGGCAGGCTGCTCCCGCTCACGAACGCGTACTGGATCGTGATGACGAGCATCATCATCCTGAAACCGGGCTACTCGCTGACCAAGCAGCGTAACGCGCAGCGGATCATCGGCACGCTGATCGGCTGCGCGGCGAGCATCGCGCTGATCTATACGGTGAAGGAGCCGCACCTGCTGATCGCGATCATGTTCGGGTCGATGGTGATGAGCTACAGCCTGCTGCTGTTCAACTACACGGCGAGCGTCGTGTTCACGTCGTCGTACGTGCTGCTGATGTTCCATCTGCTCGCGCCGGGCAGCATGCGCATCATCGGCGAGCGCGCGATCGACACCGTGGTCGGCTGCATGATCGCGATAGCCGCAAGCCGGCTGTTCCCGTACTGGGAATATCGGCTGATGGGCAAGCTCGTCACCGACATGCTCACGTCGACCCGCAAGTATTTCGAGGCCGTGTGGCGCGCCGGGCGCGGTGCGTCGCCGCCGCCCGTGCCGGCCGCCGACGGCGCGGCCGTCGTGCCGGGCGTCGCCGCGGCGATCGAAACGCCGGCCGCGAGCCTCGACGCCGACTACCGGTACCGCCTCGCGCGCAAGGACGTGAACATCGCGTTCGCGAACCTCGGCCAGGCGTTCCAGCGGATGATGATCGAGCCGAAGGCGCACCAGCGCTTCGTGCCCGAGCTGAACGACCTGCTCGTGCAGACGCACGTGCTCGGCGCGCAGATCACGGCCGCAGCACCGCTGATCCGCAGCGCGTGCGCGGCCGACAGCAACTTCGTCCACGACGACGCACTGCACCGCGGCCTGTCCGCCGTGCTAGACAACCTCGAAAAGGCGGAAGCCGGCGAGCCGCCGCCGCCCGACCAGTTCGACGCAACGAAGCAGATCACGCGCGAGCTCGACGCGATGGTCGTATCCGCGGAAAAATCCGATGCGGTCGGCGCCGAGCTCACGCACGACCTCAAGGTGCTCGCGCACCAGTGCAAGCAGATGCTTGCGTCGTCGCTACTGATCCGCAAGGACGCGAGCGTCATCCGCTTGCCCGCATGACGTCGTTCCGCCAGCGCTAGCCTCGCGCGCAGCGGGGCGGCCGCCGGCGCGCACGCATGACCCATCCGCTTCGCGCGGCGGCCTGCCGGTCGCGCCCGCGTCAGCCCCGATTCCGCCGGTTGCGCCAGTCAGGGAATACCCGATTCCGGCCATCTGCCCGGCTTGTTATCATTCGTTCACATTTCAAGTTGTATAGACAACTTGAGCCAACCGGACCGGGCCACTCGCCCGGTCCGTAGCACAACGATATCGGAGACTCGATGAAGAACTTGCAGCGCCACCTGAGCGCGCGGCACATCCGCTTTCTCGCGCTGGGCTCGGCGATCGGCACCGGTCTGTTTTACGGTTCGGCGTCGGCGATCCAGCTTGCGGGCCCCGCGGTGATCCTGGCCTACATCCTGGGCGGCGCGGCCGTCTACATGGTGATGCGCGCGCTCGGCGAGATGGCTGTGCGCGAGCCCGTCGCCGGCTCGTTCGGCCACTACGCGACCGAAAACCTGGGCCCGTTCGCCGGTTTCGTCACAGGCTGGACCTACACGCTCGAAATGGTAATCGTCGCGATCGCCGACATCACCGCATTCGGCATCTACATGGGCTTCTGGTTTCCGGACGTCCCGCAATGGATCTGGGTGCTCGGCGTCGTCGCGGTCATCTGCGGGCTGAACCTGTGCCACGTGAAGGTGTTCGGCGAGCTCGAGTTCTGGCTGTCGATCATCAAGGTCGGCGCGATCGTCGCGATGATCGGCGGCGGCGTCGCGATCCTGCTGACCGGCATGCACTTCGGCCATTCGGCCGAAGTGCCGACCTTCGCGAACCTGTGGAATCATGGCGGCTTCTTCCCGAACGGCGTCGGCGGCCTGATCGCGTCGCTGTCGGTCGTGATCTTCGCGTACGGCGGCATCGAGGTGATCGGGATGAGCGCCGGCGAGGCGAAGGATCCGGAGCGCGTGATTCCGCGCGCGATCAACGCGGTACCGGCGCGCATCCTGCTGTTCTATGTGCTGACGATGGTCGTGCTGATGTCGATCAGCCCGTGGACGGGCGTCGGTAACGACGGCAGCCCGTTCGTGCAGATCTTCTCGGCGCTCGGCGTGAAGTCGGCCGCGACGATCCTCAACCTCGTGGTGATCAGTGCGGCGATCTCGGCGATCAACAGCGACATCTTCGGCGCGGGCCGGATGATGTTCGGGATGGCGCGGCAGGGCCAGGCGCCGCGCGTGCTGATGACGACGTCGCGACACGGCGTGCCATGGGTCACGGTGCTCGTGATGGCGGGCGCGCTGTTCGTCGGCGTGGTGCTCAACTACCTGATGCCGAAGGACGTGTTCCTGGTGGTCGCGGCGATCGCGACGTTCGCTACCGTTTGGGTGTGGCTGATGATCCTGCTATCGCAGGTCGCGATGCGCCGACGCCTGTCGAGCGCGGAAGTCGCGGCGCTGAAGTTCAAGGTGCCGCTGTGGCCGGTCGCGCCGGCGCTGACGATCGCGTTCATGGGCTTCGTGATCGTGATGCTCGGCTGGTTCGACGACACGCGCGTCGCGCTCTACGTCGGCGCGGCATGGCTCGCGCTGCTCGCGGTCGTGTTCTACGCACGGATCCGCCCTAAGTTTGCCGCTGCGTCACGTTGACGCACGACTGATCTCCCCCGCGCGGGCGCCGGCTTCGGCGCCCGTTTTTTTCTTCCGGCGCGGCGCAACGCATCGTGCGTCGTCAGCCGCCCGTTCCGCTCGTCGCTGTTGCTGCCCCGGCCGCTGCACCCGACCGCCAGGGTCCGGGGCAGCGCCCGCTCGTTCAGTGCGACGCGGCGCTCGCGCTCGCAGCCTCGGCCGGATGGGCCTCGTCGTATGCGCGTTTCTGCGACACGGCGTTGTACAGGATCGTCCCGATCACGAGCAGCACGGCCACGACGATCAGAATGCTCACGTTGCGGACAGGGTTCTTCTTGCGCTGATCGTTCATGGTCGAGGCGACTCCGTCAATTTTGTCGAAGCGGGCATTCTACGCGCTTGCGCACGTGCTGCGACGCCACGTTTGCGTTCCGTCCCCCGCCTTTCCCCGCTGTCCGCCGAAACCTTTCATTTGATAATCATTCCCATTCCGATCTAGAATCCAGAATCTTTCGTTTTGTAATGTTTCGGGTTGCCCGGATGGCAGGCACACCCCGGAACGCTCCTTCGCCAACCTGCCTCACCGGAGTCTCCATGTCGAATCCGCGCACCCGCCTGCTGCCGCTCGCCGGCGCCCTCGCCTTTGCCGCCGCATTCGCGCCGCTGGCCCACGCAGCCGAGGAAGTCAACCTTTACACCACGCGCGAACCGAAGCTGATCCAGCCGCTGATCGATGCGTTCACGCAGCAGAGCGGCGTCAAGGTCAATACGGTGTTCGTGAAGGACGGCCTGCTCGAACGGGTGAAGGCCGAAGGCGCGCAGTCGCCCGCCGACGTGCTGATGACGGTCGACATCGGCAACCTGCTCGATCTCGTCGACGGCGGGCTTGCGCAGCCGGTGCGCTCGAAGGTGCTCGACGACGCGATTCCGGCGAATCTGCGCGGCGCGCAAGGCGACTGGTATGCGCTGTCGCTGCGCGATCGCGTGCTGTATGTCGAAAAGGACCTGAAGGTCGACGCGTTCCGCTACGAGGATCTCGCCCATCCGAAATGGAAGGGCAAGGTCTGCATCCGCTCGGGACAGCATCCGTACAACACCGCACTCGTCGCCGCGATGATCGCGCACGACGGTGAAGCCGCGACCGAGAAGTGGCTGCGCGGCGTGAAGGCGAACCTCGCACGCAAGGCGACGGGCGGCGATCGCGACGTCGCGCGCGACATCCTCGGCGGCATCTGCGACGTCGGTCTCGCGAATGCTTACTACGTCGGCCACATGAAGCATGCCGAGCCCGGCACCGACGCACGCAAGTGGGGCGACGCGATCAAGGTCGTGCGGCCGACGTTCGCGAACGCGAAGAGCGGCGGCACGCACGTGAACATCAGCGGCGCGACGGTCGCGAAGCACGCGCCGCACAAGGCCAACGCAGTGAAGCTGCTCGAATACCTGGTGTCGCCGCAAGCGCAGGCGCTGTATGCGCAGGCGAACTACGAATACCCGGTGCGCGCGAACGTGAAGCTCGATCCGGTGATCGCGAGCTTCGGCACGCTGAAGGTCGACCCGCTGCCGCTGACGGACATCGCGAAGCATCGCAAGGCGGCCAGCCAGCTCGTCGACAAGGTCGGCTTTGACAATTGATGCATCGATCGTCCGCGCGCGCCGCCAGCCGTTACGCCCGCGCGCGGGCAGCCTTGCGCTGATCGCGGCCGCCGCGATCAGCGTTGCGCTGATCGCGGCCGCCGCGATCGCCGCGGCGGTCGCTGCGCCGCTCGCGGTGCTGGTCGCCGCCGCATTCGGCGCCGATCTCGCGCACTGGCGGCATCTCGCCGAATTCGTGCTGCCGCAGGCGCTCGCCAATACGCTGCTGCTGCTCGCGGGCGTCGGCGCGATCGTCACGGTGATCGGCACCGGCTGCGCGTGGCTCGTCACCGCGTACGACTTTCCCGGCCGCCGAACGCTGACGTGGGCGCTGCTGCTGCCGCTCGCGGTGCCGACCTATATCGTCGCGTTCGCGTATCTCGACCTGCTGCATCCGATCGGCCCCGTGCAAAGCGCGCTGCGCGCGCTGCTCGGCTTCGACAGCCCGCGCCAGTTCCGCCTGCCCGACCTGCGCTCTCTGCCCGGCGCGATCTTCGTGCTCGGCTTCGTGCTGTATCCGTATGTGTACCTGAGCACGCGCGCGATGTTCGTCACGCAGTCCGCGAGCCTGCTCGAAGCGGCGCGCACGCTCGGCGCGGGACGCATCGCGACGTTCTGGCACGTCGTCCTGCCGCTCGCGCGCCCCGCGATCGCCGTCGGCGTGAGCCTCGCGCTGCTCGAAACGCTGAACGACATCGGCGCGTCGGAATTCCTCGGCGTGCAGACGCTGACCGTATCGGTCTACACGACGTGGATCAC
>NZ_JAGIXF010000138.1:0-11775 GCF_021483755.1 Burkholderia sp. WTPI3
TGACGACGAAGGCTGGTTCGAACAGACGGCGCAGGAGATCGTCTCCGATATCCTCAATCGCTATCCGCAACTGCAGGGCCGATTCCGCTTCAGCCTGAACCGCGAGCCAGCGGTGCGCTCGTGGTGTCGACAGAGCGAGACGGATCTCCGTCGTCAACAACCTGCACTACGGTGCTGCTCGGGCGCTTACCAAGAAGGCGCTGATCGAGCGGGCGCTGAGCGGCGAGATGAGTCACCATCTCGGCTACCCGCCAGGCGCTGCCAAGCCGAGCGCCGTGACCAACCAGCGCAATGGCTCGGGCGCCAAGACGGTTCTGACCGAGGACGGCCCGATCCGTATCGAGGTGCCTCGCGACCGCGACGGTAGCTTCGAGCCGCTGCTGATGCCCAAACACGAGAGGCGCTTCACGGGCTTCGACGACAAGATCGTCGCCATGTATGCCCGGGGCATGACCGTGCGCGAGATCCAGGAATTTCCACAGGAGCAATACGGTACCGCGGTTTCGCCCGATTTCATCAGTTCGGTCACCGACGAGGTCATGGCCGAAGTGACCGCGCTGGCAAGCGCGGCCGCTCGAACCCATGTACCCGGTCGTGTTCTTCGATGCGCTACGGGTCAAGATTCGCGAAGACGCCGTGGTGCGCAACAAGGCGATCTACCTTGCGCTGGGCGTTCTACCCGACGGCACACGCGATATTCTGGGCTTGTGGATCGAAGGCACCGAAGGCGCCAAGTTCTGGATGAAGGTCTTCAACGATCTCAAGACGGCCGGCGCCGTTAGCGCGTGTATTCGCCGTTGGCTTCCGGCTGGAACACGATGGCGGAGACTTTCATCAGCTTCTCGATGCCGCTCGGCTGCATGACTTTGACGAGCTGGCCGCGTTGCGTACCCAGCAATGCCATGCCGACCGGCGAGAACACGTTCAGGCGCCCCAGTTCGAGATTGGCGGCATCGGGATAAACAATCGTCCACGTGGCCTGTTCCTGCGATGCTTCGTCGAGCAGCGTGATCTGCGAGTTCATCGTGACGACGTTGGCTTTCACGGCGTCTGGCTGGACGATATCGGCGCGCTCGAGCAGCGTGTCGAGCATCGTCTGGAATCGGGGATTGTTTTCGGCGTGCTTCTCGAGGCGGGCGACGTCGAGTTCGGTCAACTGGTAAAGGCGTTGTTTCATGGAGGTTCTCCAAATGATCGGCATGGGGCGGGTGTGGCGTGCCTATGAGGATCGCCCGGAGCCCGTCTGACGTGGCTCCGGGGAGGAGACCAGTCCGTCAGATCAGGCGCCGGGCGGCGGCGAGCGGCGCCTGGGCCGTGCGTCGAGCGTAGGGGTGCGCCGGATGGTCGACGCGCACACGCACGCCGGCCGGACCGGACGGCGAAATGGAAAGGAGCGTGAGCGCGTGCATGATAGATCGAATATCGAGGGGCGAATAAAACCTTACGATTCTACAACATAACCTTCCGGGGCGGTGAGTCGGGTGTCGGCCTTTCGTCAGGTATTGTTGTGGAAATGATTTAAGTGATAGCTATTTCATGGGTGAACAGCCGCCAATATTTGTCAAAAACGCAACGCTGTATGTCCAAACCAAGGGTTTCCCCTTGGTGTTGAGGGAACTACACTTCTTTCATCGCTTCAGACAGTTCTGCCGGAGGCGAGGTCAAAAGAGAACATATTTCGGAGGTCCATCATGAAGTCGATCATTTACGCAGCGATCGCTGCATCCGTCCTTGCCGCCCCGATTGCATCGTTCGCACAGTCCGACCAGGGCTTGACCCGCGCACAGGTCCGGGCCGATCTCGTGCAACTCGAACAGAACGGCTACAAGCCGCTCGCGAGCGATGCGCAATATCCGCAGAACGTCCAGGTAGCAGAACAACGCATCCAGCCGAACCAGCCGATGCTCGCGCAAGCCGATACAAGTGGCTATGGTGCAGTGGCGACCGCCGCCGGCCAGTCGGGCCGCCGCATGACGCACGAAGCCCCGAATCCAGTGAATTCGGTCTACTTCGGCAACTGAATACCCCGGGTCTGCCCGAGCGCAGCATATGACCGACGGGACGCGCGCCATGCGCGCGCGTCCGCGTTAGCAGAGCAGAACCTCCGTCGCCGCATTCCGGCGGCTTTTCCGCCCAGACGCTCGCGCGTTTGGGCCTTTTTTGCTGGGGCGGGGTCAGGCGGACGTGACCGTGGGCGTGCCGTGGATGTAGTGCTCGAGCTGGCTGATCGTGAACTGCTGGTCGGCAATCACGCTCTTCACGAGGTCGCCGATCGAGATCAGGCCGATCAGCTTGCCGTCATCGAGGACGGGCAAGTGGCGCATCCGGTGCTCGGTCATCAGCGCCATGCACTCGTCGGTGGATTGCGACGGTTCGACGTAGCGCACCTTGGTCGTCATGATTTCGTCGACGCGGGTGGCCTTCGACGAACGATCCTGCAGCACGACCTTGCGCGCGTAGTCTCGTTCGGTAACGATGCCCGCGATGTCGTCGCCGTCCATGACCAGCAACGCGCCGATGCCCTTTTCCGCCATCAGCTTGATGGCGTCGTAGACGAAATCGGCTTTCGTGACGGTGTAGATCGTGCGGCCCGAATCAGGCTTGGCTTTGAGAATCTGCGCGACAGTCGTGCTCATTTGCTTTCTCCGTGTGCAGAACGATGCAGGGAAGGCAGGGCGTGATGCGCGACACCCGATGAGGCCAGTATAGCCGGGCCTGTGGCGGCAGTCGCGTGACGTTTCCAGATTAGCGGTAAACTCCGGGCACGCACTATCCACGTAACTCCTACATTCCTGATCGTTCGATTGAATTCATGATGTCTTCGCGTCCCCAATCGCCCACGCCGGGCAATGGCCAGGCCGACGAGTGCGTGACGCTCGTCGCCACCGCGTCGCTGCCCACGCGCTACGGTACGTTCACGTCGTACGCTTTCCGCGTATCGGGCAGCGATGCCGAACACCTCGCGCTCGTGATGGGCGACGTCTCCGGCGAGCAGTCCGTGCTGACGCGGCTGCATTCCGAGTGCCTGACCGGCGACGTGTTCGGCTCCTACCGCTGCGATTGCGGCGAGCAACTCGATCTCGCGCTGCGCTACATCGCCGCGGAAGACCGCGGCGTGCTGCTGTATCTGCGCGGCCACGAAGGGCGCGGCATCGGCCTGAGCAACAAGATTCGTGCGTATGCGCTGCAGGAGCAGGGGCGCGATACCGTCGAGGCCAATCTCGATCTCGGCCTGCCCGACGACGCGCGTGAATACGACTCCGCCGCCGCGATTTTGCGGATCCTCGGCGTGACGTCGGTGCGACTGATGAGCAACAATCCGAAGAAGTTCGACACGCTTGCGAAGCACGGCATTCCCGTGTGCGAGCGCGTGGCGCTTGCGGTGCCGGTGCGCGAGGAAAACGAGCGCTATATCCGGACCAAGCAGGTCAAGTTCGGCCATTACTTCGAAGAAAACGAGTAACAGAAACCCGCTTCTGCCTGAAGTTGCTCAGGCTCGGCGAATGGTTTTCTAAGGCCTTGGTTCTAAAAGTCTAAATAAACCGCTCGGCACATGGGCGGTCGAGTGCGGCAAGTGAAAATTCGGCGATTGTCTGCCGATGGCACTTGCCGTAGCGACCGCCGCACGGGAAAGGGGCCACGCTGGGCCCATATTCATGTCAGGCACGCGCCTGGGCCGCGCGATGGGCGAGCGCCCGCGCGCTTGCGGCGGCAAGTGTCGGTTCCATCTGCAGGCATGCGTGCCGGTGGCTATCGCGGGTGAGCTACCCCGTGGTCGACCATCGTGCTTGCTATCCGGAGCTGTCCTTCTTCAGTCCACTCCTTCCGGCCGGTCCGTCGTATGCGGCTCGAGTTCTGACGCCAAGTCCGGTTCTCTAACGCGACGTAAGCGCCTTCCGCACAGCCGGATCGATCGGCGATGCATTGCGTGGTGCCGAGGTCGGGTGCGCGATCTGATCCCTTGCGTTCGACGCGCCGCCGGTGGGCATGCCACAGGCGGTGACTATTTTGCGGCATTCGACACAGGGCAACGTCACGTTCTGCCCGTTTGCTGGCGGCGACCGATCTGGACGCGAGGATAGGCATGGGAGAGCGTATTCGCGTTTGGAAGCGGTTTCAAAATGACCCGCCCCGTGACATTCGCGCATTTCATTGCGATCATCGAGCGGTTTCGGCAGGGCGGGCGTGTCGCACAAGCGTGCGACGCGTGATGTGCCGCAGGCCGGATCGAACATGGAACGAATCGTCGCGCGCGGCGGTGCAAGAACCTGTGCGGCGACAAGGGATCGACAGGCATGAGTGCATCTTTGGAAATCGACACCGCCCGGCTGAGGTTGCGTCGATGGCGGCCGGAAGATGCAGCGCCGTTTGCGGCGATCCATGCGAATCCTGATGTCACTGCGTGGTTGGCATGCGGGCCGATGAGCGTCGACGAGGCGCGCGCCGGTATCGAGCGTTTCGAAGCGCATTTCGGCGAACACGGTTTCGGCCAATGGGCCGTCGAGCGCAAGACCGACCGTGCGCTGATCGCGCTATGCGGACTGTCGCGCGAAGTTCGTGATACGCATCCGATGGCGCCCTGCGTCGAGATTGCGTGGCGGCAGGCGCGTGCAGCGTGGGGGTATGGTTATATCGCCGAGGCGGCTGCCGCGGTGTTGGTCGACGGGTTCGCGCGAATCGGGCTCGCCGACATTTTCGCGTGGACTGCGCAAGGCAATCTGCGATCGCAACGCGTGATGCAGCGAATCGGCATGGAGCGGCAACCGGTGCGCGACTTCGACCATCCTGAGTTGCCGGAGGGGCATGCGCTGCGGTCGCACGTCGTTTATGTCGCGCGTTCGCCTGCGTTCGATTGCCGGAGTGGCGGCACGGGGGGGCGTAACCGGCGCGTAGCGGGTTGCGTCGCGCGGGGCGTTTCTCAACGCCATGCGGCGTTCTGCAGGGCGATCCGGTAGCCGTCGGCGTCCTCGAACGTTTGTCCTGATGCATCCCAGTACGGATTGAACGACGTTACACGCATGAAGCCGTGCGCGGTTGCGCGGGCACATGTGGCTTCCCATGCGTGAGGGTCGGGCAGGTAGAAGACGATCAGGTCTTCCGGCGTCGGCGACGGTGCAACCGGATGCGCCGGATAGTGCGTGAATTCGAAGTGGTAGTCGAGGCCTTCGCGGCCGAGCATCACGCCGGAGAAGCCGTCGTGATCGTCGAAGCGCGCGAGCGCCGACAATTCGAACGCGCCGCAGTACATGCGTTCGGTTCGGGCCAGGTCAGCGGCAGGGCGGGCGATGCGCAGGTGGGCGTGCATGAGGGCCTTGGGCGTGCGTAGCGGTTCTGTCGAGGATAAGCCGCGAGTGTGTCGCTTGTGCAAGCATCCGCGCTTGCGGCCATCGCAGTCGTATTTATATTGGAGCGCCCCGGCGGAACGCGTTTTCGGGGTGCCTCCTCCATAAGACACTCATCGCCATAGCGATCGCGCGATGCCACGTGCTTCGAAAGTTTCCGGATATCGGTGCCGTACGGCGGCGCGATCGGCGGCTCGTGTGCGGGCGTAATGGTGGCGTTCCGCCTGTCGTGAGTCGATAGGCAGGCGTGGTGACGGAGTCGTCTTTGTCCCGTTTATGCTGTTGCTGACGCGCGGATGCGATGCGCCGCATGCATGCCGGATCGGCTGCGAACACGATGCGCAAGCCTAACCTGCCCGGGCCGTTTGCCGGGCCCTCTCGCCAGTCTCGTTTGAGGGCTGCGCTGGAAGTCGCGTTCGGTTGGGGCGCGAAGGGGACGATGGTGCTAGCGGGGCTGGCAGTCGGGCGCTGATGGTGCTGACGGGCGATGCGAGCGGCGTGTCGGACCTTCCGGGCACTCGAAAAGGCTGGTTGTACCGGCTGCTTGTATTGATCGTGGTTCTCGCGCTGATGTTTGTCTTCCTCTACTACTTGCCAGCGCCGGCAAAGGTGTCCGCCGCAGGCGGATAGGGCGGCAATGCGTCCCCAATAAATTATTGCAGGCAAGAAAAAGCCCGCTACTGGAGCGGGCTGAATCCATGTTTGGAGACATGGAGGAGACAGATCGAACTTTAAGGGAAAACCCGAGGGATGGCAAGCCCTAGTTGTAATTGTGCAACGCAGCGCAGACACACCTTCCCGATAACGGCACCGGCGCTGTCGCGCGGCCCTTGCCGGTGTTCGGCAGGGGGCTGCCGTCGGCCGGTTATCCTCCCGAGGGGCGCCGTCACCCAGTGGCGCGGTCGCGGTACCTCACATACCGCTCGCCCAAGCATGCGCGGGAAACGCACCGAATCGTTCCTGCGCGACCGGCACCGCGTACTTGTTGCGCATCTCGGTCTCGATCCACGCACAGGCGTCGCGCGCGCAGTCGGTCAGTACGTGCCGCGTCGCGTGTCCGTCGATGTCGTAGACGAAGCGCACGCCGACCTCGTCGTCAGACACTTTTCGCTGAAGCTGGTTGAGCTGTAGTTGCGGCCCGTGCCGGTGCGACAGCGCGCGCAGTTCGTCGAAGTGATATTCGAGCCAGTCGGCGAAGAACAGCGCATCGCTGTGGCATCGCAACCGGAATGCCGCGCTGCGCGACGGACGCGCGGTGCCATCGCCACCCGCCCGCGGCTCGCCGTTCGGCGCAATGGCCGCGTCGACGGGCGCGAGCGGCTGCCGGAGCTGTCGATACGGCTCGCGCTCGCGCAGCGCGTGCCACAGCAGCTCGTCGCCGGCGGCGCCGGACGGCTGCATCGTCAGGTCGTGCCGGCCGTCGCCGACAGGGGCGACGTCGCGAATCACGAGGCGCAGCGAGCAGAGCGGTGCGTCGGCGGCCAGCAGCGTGGCGGCGCGCGGTAGTCCGCAGACGAGCGGCGCGGCGCCGGCCGCACGGAACACGAGCCCGCGGCGATCGAGTCGCACGAGCGGCAGCGGCCGCGGAAACGACGGGTACGCAACCGCGATGCGGGCGCCGCTGGCGCTCGTCAACCCGGGCATCATCGCGCGAAAGACCTGAGACTGGTCCACAGTGGTTTCTCCTTCGTTACGATGCCGCCCGGGCGGACTACGCGCGTTCCGGCTCAGGCGGCGATGGCTTGCCGGGCAGCTTGCCCCGGCTCGATCCCAAGTGCAGCAAACGTTTGCGGATCAATGTCGATCCAGCACGCGACGACCAGACGACCGTCCACCTGTTTCGGCGGGCCTGCGCGGTGCGCGTGCACGCCGATCCGGCGGAACAGCCGCTCCATGCTTGCGAACGTCACGCCGATCAACTGCCGCGCGCCCAGCTGCGCCGCGCATTCGACGACCGCGGCGAGCATCGGGCGCACGGCCCACTCGGCGTTGCCCGGGCCGCCTTCGTCGCTCGTCGCCGCAAACCGCGACAGTTCCCAGACGGCAGCCGATTGCGGCAACGGGACGTCTTCGGCGATCAGGTCGGCAAACAGCGACTTCAGCAGATACGGGCGAGTGGTCGGCAACAGGCGGGCACATCCGCACATCTCGCCGCCGGCGTTCCTCGCGAACACGTAGACGGTATCGTCGCGGTCGAACTGATCGCGCTCGAAGCTTTCGTTCGCCGACGGGAGCGCCCAACCGAGTTGTTCGACGAACACATGGCGCCGATAGCGCCCTAGATCCGCTGCAAGTTCGTGTGGCAACCGCCCTTCATCGTGAACGAAGGTCCGCATGGGTGTCCTCGGATCTGTACTTTGGTATGCCCGCATTACAGCGCGCGTCCCGAGGGGGCGGTAACTGGTAACTCTTACAGGGTGAAGGTGGGCCGACACGGTTTTTCCGGTGGCACCGGTTTCTTGATCGACGGGATTGAAATGCCGGCCGCTTTTGCTTATAAAGAGCGCCATGCGCGCGGAAACATCAGAGGAATTCGCGGCCGGTTGTCACTGGAGCGTCGGACCGGCATGATAGGCATCGTTGCGGCCGAGCAACGCCGAGGCGACCGCGGCGGCCCAGTCGACGCCGGCGAGCCGCGCGGCAAGCGCGGCGGCGGTGCAGGCCATGCCGATGTCGGCGCCTGCGGCGTCGACGACCATGATGTTGCTGCGGACGTCGCCGCCCGCGATCACGAACGTGCCCGTCGCGCGTTCGAGATACCAGTCCCAGCCGACCGTCAGGTATGCGACGCCGGCACTGGCCGGGCGATGCCATTCGGTGTAGCCGGCCAGGCGCGCATCGATCGCGCTGTCGCGCAGTTCGGCGAGCAGCGATGCATCGAGGCCGCTCGCGACATGGTCGAGCACGAGCGTGGCCAGTGCGGTTTCGCACAGGCGCACGTAACCGTCCGGGGACGGGCCGCGGACCGGATGCAACAAAGGTGAAGTCATGCGCGGAATGTATCAGCCCCCAACCGGTGCTGGCACCTGACAGGTATGACAGCGTGACGTTGTCGGAGAAAGAATGGAATTGCGCTGGCAGGATGCCTACCAACAATTTAGCGCCGCGGAAGACGAGCAGCAGCTCTTCCAGCGGATCGCCGCTTATTCTAAACGTCTGGGCTTCGAATATTGCTGTTACGGCATTCGCGTGCCGCTGCCCGTCTCGAAGCCGGCGGTGGCAATCTTTAACACTTATCCCGACGGATGGATGGAGCACTACCACGCGCAGAACTATATCGAGATCGACTCGACGGTTCGTGACGGCATGCAGAGCACCAACATGATCGTCTGGCCGGACGTCGACCGGATCGACTCGTGCCCGCTATGGCAGGACGCGCGCGAGTTCGGGTTGTCGGTGGGCGTCGCGCAGTCGAGCTGGGCAGCGCGCGGCGCGTTCGGGCTGCTGAGCATCGCGCGTCATGCCGACCGGCTGACACCTGCCGAGATCAACATGCTGACGCTGCAGACGAACTGGCTCGCGAACCTGTCGCATTCGCTGATGAGCCGTTTCATGGTGCCGAAGCTGTCGCCCGAGGCGGGCGTCACGCTGACCGCGCGCGAGCGCGAGGTGCTGTGCTGGACGGCCGAAGGCAAGACCGCGTGCGAGATCGGCCAGATCCTCGGCATCTCGGAGCGCACGGTCAACTTCCACGTCAACAACATCCTCGAGAAGCTGGGCGCGACCAACAAGGTGCAGGCGGTGGTCAAGGCGATTTCGGCCGGACTCATCGATACGCCCTGACTCGGCACCGGCGGTGGGGCGGTCATGCCGAGCCGCCCGCCGCCGCTCATTCCATCAGCGGTTCCGCTTCCTTTGCGGTCCAGCTCACGCTGGAAATGCTCTTCTCCATGCTCATCCGGCTCGCGATCTGTTCGAGCTTCTGCTGATCCTTCGGATGCAGCTTCAGCGTCGCGGTCACCTTCAGCCGGTCCGGCTGGTCGGGCACGTCCTCGCTCGTCAGGCTCTGGAACGACAGCGGCTTCGCGTACATCGAATTCGACAGCAGCGTGCGGATATGCACTTCGTCGGCGGCCAGGCAGATCACGGTGATCTGATACTCGCGCACGAGATCGGCGTTCGACACGGGCGTCGCGTTGATCGCCTGGCTGACGCCGCGCAGCACCGTATTGGTGAGTAGCACGACACCGGTGCCGGCGAGCGCCGGCACGTAATGCCCGGAACCTGACAGTACGCCGACGGCGGCCGAGCACCACAGCGTCGCGGCCGTATTGATGCCCTGGATCGAGCCTTTGTCGCGCATGATCACGCCGCCGCCGAGAAAGCCGACGCCGGACACGACGTACGCGGCAATCTGCGTGACGCCGGCCACGCCGTTGCCGGTCAGCACGCCGAGCGTGACGAACAGGCATGCGCCGCTCGCGACGAGCGTGATCGTGCGCAGGCCCGCCGTGCGTTGCCGCATCTGGCGTTCGAGGCCGATCGCGACGCCGCAGGCGAACGCGGTGAAAAGACGAAGTGCGAAATCGAGAGTCATGGTTGTCCTGCCGTGCAAGGAGCACATGCCGGCCCGGGTCGCGACGGCGTTATGCCGAAAGCGACACGATGGCCATCATCGCGCGCTACTGTAGCGTGCGAATGCGTCATTCAGTGTGAAACGGGTGGCGTGCGGGCTCGCGGAACGCGAGCCGGGCGGGAGAACTGCGTCGGACAGGCGTTCAGGCGGCAAGTGGCGCACGCAACGGAGTGCTGCAACTGTCCACGATGGTTCCTGAAGGGAGAATGGGCGGCATTCTAGTGGGCCGCGCACGCCGGCGTCAACGAGTTTGGCTGCGGGCCGGGCACAGCAGGCGCGTCATTGCGACGAACCGATCGTGCCCGTCGCGAGCGCGAGCGCGGCAGCGGCGGACATCGCGCCGGCGTAGCTGTCGACTTCCGCGTTGCGTGCGGCGAGCAACTGGCTTTGCGCGATCGTCGCATCGGTGACCGAGCCGACGCCGTTGCGGTACGCGGTCAGCGCCGCGTCGTAGCTGGTCTGCGCGGCGTCGACGAGCGCCTTGGCCGCGTCGTGCGATGCGAGGCTCGTTTGCACCGCGTTTTGCGCGGCGACGACCTGGCGGACGGCTTCCTCCTTGGTGCGCGTGAGCCGCGCGGACGCGCTCTGCGCGTCGTTGCGTGCCTGCATCAGCACGGCGGAGCGCAGGCCGCCGTCGTACAGCGGGATCGTCACGCCGAGGAACACGCCGCCGCCGTAGCGGCTGCCGTTCAGGTTGACGGTCGGCGCCTGGTCGCCGATTGCCGGCAGCGCGGAGATGGCCGTGCCGCCGCTTGCATAGGACGTCGACGCGGACAGGAAGATCTTCGGCATGAATGCGGCTTCCGCAGCCTTGATCTTCGCGCGATTGGCCTGCTCGAGCGCATATGCGCCCTGCAGGTCGGGGCGGCGCGCGATCGCGTCCGACACGATCGCGTCGACCGACGAAGCGAGCGCGGGCGGCAGCGGCCGCTTCGGCAGCGCGGCGATCGACGGCTTCGACAGCGGCGAGATGCCGAGCGCGGAAACGAGCGCGAGGTAGCTGTCGCTTTCCGTACCGTTCGCCTGCACGAGCGCGAGATTCGCTTGCGCGCGGTTCTGCGTCGCCTGAGCGAGCTCGACGACCGTGCCGACACCTTGCTTCAGCCGCGCGCGGGACGCCGCGAGGATCGCGTCCGCGTTCGCGAGACCCTGCTGCGCGCTGGCCGCGCGCGAGCGGGCGGCTTCGTAGCGATAGTACGCGACGGTTACGTCGTGGATCACCTGCTGGTGCACGGCCGTGAACGCGACGTTCGACGCAACCGACGCCTGCTCGGCCGCCTCGACCCGCGCCGCGCGGCCGCCGAAATCGAACAGCAGCCATTGCAGCGACAACGCCGAAATCGTGCCGTGCACGGTCGAGTTGCTCGACGCGTCGCCGAGGATCGTCGAGGTCGAGCCGTGGCTCGTCTGGTACGCGCCCATTGCCGTCGCGGACAGGTTCGGCAGGTATGCGGCCTTCGCGATGCCGACCGCGAGCGCGGCGTTGCGCGCGTCGTTCCATGCGATACGGGTCAGCGGGTTCGTCGATTCGGCGAGATCGATCAGCTCGGGCAGCGTGTACGGGTGTGTCGAATCGAGCGCGGCGGGCGGCGGGACTGACGCGAGCGCGGGCGAGGCCGGCAGCGTGTAGTCATGCGGTGCGCGTTGCGCGGACGCCAGCGGCGGCGCCGTCACGATGTCGCCGGCGGCCGATGTTTGCGGCTGCCACGGACGGTCGGGCGCTTCCGGCGCCAGGTCGATTGACGACGTCGCGCAACCGGCCAGCGCGACGGCAGTCGCGAGCGCTGCGGCGGCGAGCGACGCGACCGGCGGTTCAGGTACGCGCATGGTGGGCGGACTCCGTCGTGGTGGCTTGAA
>NZ_JAGIXF010000139.1:0-11068 GCF_021483755.1 Burkholderia sp. WTPI3
TCGACAAATACCGGATCCAGGCGCACTACCTGCAACGCGCGTGCTGGCTCGGCGAGCGGCGGCTGCTCGCGCTCGCGCGACAGGCCGCACAGGCCGGCGTGCGGTTGCATGCCGTGCACGGCATGCGCGACCGCGTGTGCCCGGTCGGGAACGTCGAGCGTCTCGCGCGCGCCGTGCCGGCCGCCATCGTCGAGCGCGTGCCGGCCGGCCATCTCGCGAGCGACGACGCGCTGGCGCGGGGCGTCGCTCGCGCCGTGCGCGAGATGCTGGCCGTCACGGCGGACATGCCGCCGTACGCCGGCGCGCACGCTCAATTCCACGCGTAGCGCGCACCGATCCACGCACCGCGCGGCGCGCCCGGCCCGACGAACTGTTCGTTGACGGGGTTGAGTCCGTCGAACGCATGACCGGGCCCGTTGAAGAAGTTCTGGCCGAGCACCCCGAAACTCGCATACCGCTTGTCGAGCAGGTTGGTGACCGACGCGAACAGTTGCAGGTGCTTCGAAACCTGCCACGTCGTATCGAGATCGATCAGGAAATAGCCGGGGATCTTGCCGTTCGCATCCTGGTTGTTCTCGTCGCCGCGCGCAAATACGCCGCTGCGATACGTGATGTTGGTGCCGACGGTCCACTTCGGCGTCGCCGCATAGTCGAGCCGCAGCTTCACGGTGCTCGACGGAATGCCGGGAATCCGGTCGCCCGAATGGACGACGATGTTGCCTTGCGCATCGGCGCTCGAATTGCTCGCACTGCTTTCGGTCCACGTCGAGCGGTAGCTGGCGTCGACGTAGCTGTAGCTCACACCGACGCCGACCGGCCCGAGCCGCGTGTGTCCGGCAAGCTCGAAGCCTTGCCGGCGCGTCTTGCCGACGTTCTGGAAATAGCCGAGCGTGCTCGCGCCGCCGTCGCTGCTGATGAACTGGATGTCGTCGTCGAGCGTGGTGTCGTACACCGCCGCGCTCCACGTCGTCGCCTGGCCCACGCGGCCGCGCGCGCCCAGCTCGATCGTCTTCGCGATCACCGGCTTCAGCGCCGGATCTGCAAGGAAGTCGTTCGGCAGCGAGCACGGCGCGGCGGGGTCGGCACATGCGAGCTCGATCGCGGTCGGCGAGCGCATGCCTTCGTTGTACGTCGCATAGGCGGTGAAGCCCGGCACCGGATTCCACGTGATGCCGACGGCCGGATTGAACCGCGAGAACGAGTGACGCGCGGTGAGCAACGGCTGCAGGCCGCTCACGTCCTCGATGGCCGCGCGCGCCCAGTTGTAGCGCCCGGCCAGCGTCAGCGACCACTGCCGCGTCAGCGCCAGCGTGTCGTCGAAGTAGAAGCCGTAGTTGCCGTTGCGCGTTTTCGCGTGCGTCGTCTGCGTGAAATCGCCGATGCCGATCGTCGCGCGCGTATCCGTGAACGCGGCATCCTGCGACGACTGCTGGAAATCCGAGTTCGCGAGATCGGCCGACGCACCCACGACGAACTGGTTGTCCATGCCGGCGAGCTTGCCGAGCAGGGTCAGTTGCAGGTTCGCGCCGAAGCTGTCGGTCGCGACCACCGATCGGTCGTTGGTGGCCTGCACGGTGTCGGCGACGCCATCGTCGACGCTGCCGAAATCGTCGTTCACGTTGCTGCTGACGTTGGTGTTGCGGTAGTGCCGGTAGTAGAGGTTGCCGCTAAGCTGCACATGGTCGTTGAACGCGTGGTCGCCCGACACCGTCACGTACGCGGCGCTGTTCTGATTCAGGTCGGGGTAGGTATAGGCCTGCGCGCGATTGTCGAGAAACGAGCGCGGAATCGTCTGCGTGCCCTGCAGCGAATTGTCCGCGCCGCCGGCCGAGATCGACAGCGTCGTATCGGCGTCCGTGTAACGCAGCTTGCCGAAGCCCTGCCGCACGCGGCTGCCGTTGTGATCGGCCCAGCCGTTGTCGTTCGTGACGTTGCCGGTCACGTAGTAGTCGAGGTTGCTGCCGATGCGCCCGCCCTGCTCGATCTGCGCGATCTTGCGTCCCCACGAGCCGAGCGACACCTCCGCCGAGCCGCCCGGGCTCGTCTTGCCGTTCTTCGTCGTGATGGCGAGCGCGCCGCCGAGCGTGTTGAGCCCGTAGGTCGGGTTCGATCCGGGAATCAGCTGCATCGTGTCGATCGCCGCCTGCGGGATGAGATCCCAGTTCACGACGTCGCCGAACGGCTCGTTCACGCGCACGCCGTCGACGAATACCGACAGGCCCTGCGGCGTGCCGAGCACCGGCGACGCCGTGAAGCCACGGTAGTTCACGTCGGTCTGGTACGGATTGCCCTGCGCTTCGTTGATGGCAACGCTCGACACGTTCTTCTCGAAGAAGTCGGTCAATACGCTGCCGTGCTGGTGTTCGACGTCGCTGCCGTGAAACGTCTGCACGTTGGCCGGCACGCGCGACAGCGGCGTGCCGATGCCCAGCAGCGGCGTCGTGCCGACCACGACGATCGGCGCGAGCGTCGGCGCGTCGGCATCGCCGGTTGGTTCGACCTGCGCCGACGCGGGCGTGAGCCAGCCGCCAAGCATGCCGCCGAAGCACAGCGTGACGCCCGCGCGCCGGGCGACGAGGCGGCGCTTCGCCACATCGGTTTCATTCATTTCCATGTCTCCTGTTTCGTTGTTGTTATCCGGCGCGTGGCCGGCAATCGATGCGACGGCGATCGATTCAGTGCGCCGTACCGCTTTCTCCATCGGCTGTCGCGATCGCGACGTGCGCGACACGTGCACGCCCGATCGACGCAATGACGGTGGCGACCGTGCCGAACGTCTCGTTGCGATCGGCGTGCAGGCTGACGCTCGTGCGCGGATCGCGCGCGACGTGTCGTGCCAGCACGGCTTCGACGTCGGGCGGTGCGGTCGGCCGGCCGTCGACGTAGATCGCGCCGTGGCCGTCAACGGTCACGACGACAGTCGACGCATGCGTGTCGTGCGGCACCGCGGCGACCTTCGGCAAGTCGACGCGAATCGCATGCGTCATCAGCGGCGCGGCAATCAGAAAAATCACCAGCAGGACGAGCACGACGTCGACGAGCGGCGTCACGTTGATTTCGCCGAGCGGCTCGCCCGCATCGGCATCGCGGCAATCGGGCTTCATACAGCCGCCCGGCGCGCGGCACCCGCGTTGCGGGCTTCCGGCATCGCGGCGGGCACCGGCGCGTCGAGCCGGAATTGCCGCTGCTCGGCCAGCGCGATCAGGTCCTGCCCGAACTCGTCGAGCGCGGCCGTCACGGTCTTGAGCCGCCGCAGGAACAGGTTGTACGCAAGGACGGCCGGAATCGCGACGCCGATGCCGACGCCGGTCGCGACCAGCGCCTGGCCGATCGGCCCCGCGATCGCGTCGATACCGTTGGTGCCCGACGCCGTCATCGATTGCAACGTGTGGACGATCCCGAACACCGTTCCGAACAACCCGACGAACGGCGCGACGTTCGCGGTCGACGCGAGCACGGTGAGCCCGCGCTCGAGCGGGCGCTGCGCGCGGCGAATCTCGCGCGCGAGCGTGCGTTCGAGCAGGTCGCGGCGATCCCATGCGATGAGCGCCGCCGGAGCGTCCGGTTCGGCGGCTTCGAAGTTGCGCAGCGCATGACACAGGGCATGCTGCAGCCGCGCGTTCACGCTGGCGGCTGCGTCGTCGTCCGTCGGCATCGCCAGTGCCGTGCGATCGCTTCGATGCGCGCCGTAGCGACGGTTGCCGAGCGCGATGCGCGCGTACAGCAGCGCCTTGGCGACGATCAGCGTCCACGTGAGCACCGACAGCATCGCGAGCAACGCGAACGCGCCCGCCACTGCGTACTGGATGTAGTTCGACATGACGGATTCCTCAGTTTTCGAGCTTGAACACGACCGGCACCCTGACCCAGCCGTCAATCGGTTTCGCACCGCGCTTCGCCGGCACGAAGCGCCAGTCGGTCACGGCCGCGACCGCTGCATCGTCGAGCGCGTCATGTCCGCTGCTGGCCGCCAGCACGACCCGGTCGGGCCGCCCGTTCGCGAGCACGTGCACGTTCAGGAACGTGGTGCCCTCCCAGCCTCGCCGCTGCGCAACGTCCGGGTAATCGGGCGCGGGGTTGTGCAGATAGGCCGCCGCGAAGCGCGGCGCGGTGACGGGTTCCGGTTCGGCCGCGGGCGGTGCGGGCGGCGCTGCGCGGGCGAGCGCCGGCGGCACGGTATCGGCCGATGCGATCGCAGCTGCCGGCGGCGGCGGCGCCGGTGCCGGGCGCGTGACGTCGCCGTCGGGCCGTTCGGCCGCGGTGGCGGGCGGTTGCACGGGCCTCGCATGACCGGTGAGACGCGGCGCCTGCAAGCCCGGTCGAACGTCCCGATGGACGGCCGCATCACGGCTCGCATGCACATGCACCGGCGGCGCGGAAGTCGCGACGTTCGTGCGGCGCTGCAAGCCCGGAACCGCATTCGTCGATTCGCTCGCATCCACTTCGACTGCGAGCACGCGAGGCAGCGTCGATCGCGTCTCGGATGCGGCTGCATGCCAGAGCGCAACGAGGATCGCCGAATGCGCGACGAATACCGTCAGCGCAACGGCCTTCAGCGATTCGCGCGAACGCGCCGCATACGGCGCCGCGATCGTCGCCGCACGCGGACCGGCCGGTCCGATACCGTACGCCAGCGCGACCAGACGGCGACGGTCTGATCGGCGAACGGCATCGGACGAACTCGGAACATTCATGACGGTCTCTCGCTGCGCGGAATCGTTTCCCGTTCCGAACGGCAAGAAGCATGCCGATGCGCACATCGCCCGTGCGTACAACAGGCCGACGCACTCGCCCGACCGCGCGAAGCCGCGTACCTGTTGCAGTTCGTGCCAACCCTGTTGCACCTGTGTCAATTTGGATCAACCATACGGCGCGCGCGCCGCCGCGCACGCGATGCGCTCCGCTCGATCGCGCGTTCGGGCGCGCATCGTCCGCTGCAAGGGCGAGTCGCGCCACGCCACGCGATCCGGATCCGCCCATCGACGACGCTCGTCTTCCCGCCATCGCAGGCCGACCCGTTCAACGAGAAGCCCGCCGCGGTCCGCAGCTCACCCAGCCATCGCACCTGCCCGCGCACTGTCATGTTTCGCAACACTGCGCCCACTGCTGTCCCCGAACGCAACAGGCGCGGATCACCCGCGACGCCGCGCACATACCGCTTCCGCGCGCGCAATCCGCCGCTGCGCGTTGCGCGGCGCGCCTCGCGCGGCAATGGCATGCGATTTGCATGACTGGCTGCGCACTGAACCCGGAACACCACCCTGCCGGCCCGGCCGCGTGTTGACCGCGGTGCGACCACAATGACTCAGGAGACAACCATGAAGAAAGTCCCGGCTTTGACGAGCCGACTGGCAACGATCGGCATCGCGGTGGCGGCCGCCGTCGTCTTGAATCCCGGCCTGGTGGATGCCGCCGCGGATTATCCGGCCGTCACGTACCAGCGGCTCACGGATGCGCAGCGCGATCCGGGCTGGCTGACCTACTACCGCACGTACAACGGCCAGGCGCATTCGCCGCTCAAGCAGATCGACACGTCGAACGTGAAGCAGCTGACGCAGGCGTGGAGCTACAAGTTTCCCGCCGATCTGAAGCAGGGCTTCGAAGCCACGCCGATCGTCAACGGCCGCTATCTGTTCGTGACGACGCCGAAGGACAACGTCTACGCGTTCGATGCTGCCACCGGCGCGCAACTGTGGAAATTCGAGCCGAAGCTCGGGCCGGAGTCGTTCAAGACGGCCTGCTGCGACGTCGTGAACCGCGGCGTGGCGCTGTACGGCAAGAACGTCTACGTCGCGATGCTGAGCGGCGAAGTCGCCGCGCTCGACGCGCAGACCGGCGCGCTCGTGTGGAAGAAACAGATGTTCGAGCCGGGGCTCGGCTATGCGTTCTCGCTCGCCCCGCTCGCGCTCGACGGCGCGATCGTCGTCGGCAGCTCGGGCGGCGAATACGGCGCGCGCGGCTTCATCGCCGCGCTCAGCCCGAACGACGGCACGCTGCTGTGGAAACGCTTCACGATCCCCGGCCAGGGCGAGAAGCACGGCGACACGTGGCCCGACGGGATGCAGGCGCACGGCGGCGCGCCGGCCTGGCTGACCGGCACCTACGATGCGGCGACCCGCACGCTGTACTGGGGCGTCGGCAACCCGGGACCGTGGCTCGCGGACCTGCGCCCGGGCGACAACCTGTACTCCGATTCGCTGCTCGCGCTGGACCCGAAGAACGGCGACCTCAAATGGCACTACCAGTACACGAAGCACGACACCTGGGACTATGACGGCGTGAACACGCCGGTGCTCGCGACGATCAAGTACAAGGGCAAGGAGCACGACGCGATCATCCATGCGGACCGCAACGGCTACTTCCACGCGATCGACCGCGATACCGGCAAGCTGATCTATGCGGAGCCGTTCGTGAAGGCGACGTCGGTCACCGGCTACACGGAAGACGGCGCGCCGATCCAGGATCCCGCGAAGTATCCGAAGGTCGGCACGACGATCGACACGTGCCCGAGCTTCCTGGGCGGCAAGAACTGGTGGTCCGTGTCGTACGACCCCGAACACCATCTCGCGATCGTGCCGTCGCTGCACGCGTGCATGAGCCTGTCCGGCAAGTCGGTCAACTACATGGAAGGGCTGCCGTACCTCGGCGAAGGCTTCGAGATCAAGCCGGAACCGGGCAGCGAAGGCTACGGCGAACTGCAGGCGATCGACGTCAACACCGGCAAGAAGGTGTGGAGCCACTGGAGCAAGCTGCCGTGGAACGGCGGCGTCGCGACGACCGCGGGCGGCCTCGCGTTCAGCGGCTCGCTCGACGGCCACCTGTACGCGTTCGACGTGTCGACCGGCAAGGTGCTGTGGGAGAGCCCGCAGCTCGCGAGCGGGATCATCGCGCAGCCGTCGGTATTCGAAGTCGACGGCAAGGAATACGTCGCGGTACTCGCCGGCTACGGCGGTGCCAACCCGATCTGGGGCGGCCCGATGGCCAAGGCGGCGGACGACGTGCCGCGCGGCGGCACGCTGTACGTGTTCGGCCTCGATCGCGGCTGACCGTGACCCGGCCACCCGGCCATCTTGCCCGCGCCGCCGGCGCGGGCGCCTTTCCCCGTTCCCATCCGAGCGTACGATCATGAACCTTCGACTTTCCCGCCTCGCCGTGGCCTGTGCGCTCGCGGCAGGCACGGCGCTGGCACCGGCGCTGTCCGCGGCCGCGACGCCGGTGCGCGTCTGCTCGCTTCCCGGCACGCCGACGGCCGTGCTCGACAAGGCCGTCGCGCGCGACGTATTCCGCGCGGCCGGCGTTGCCGCCACCTTTTCCGCGCACGACGCCGGCGGCAGCGACGACGACGGCGTATCCGCACACGAACTCGCGGGCATCCTCGAACGCGATTGCGACGTGCTCGCGGGCTTCCCGCGCTCGGCGATCGCCGACGCATCCGATACGAAGCTGCTGTTCTCGCAGGGCTACCTGCGTTCGGGCTACGTCAGTGTCACGCGCCGCGACGCGGGCACGCCGCCGGCCGGCCGGGAAATCGTCGCGGCGACCTACGCGAGTCCCGCGCAACTGATCGCGGTCCAGCAGAAGGACGCGCGCTTCGATCTCGAGAATACTTCCGAGCAGACGGTCGACGCGGTTGCCCGCGGCCGCGCGCATCGCGCGATCGTCTGGTATCCGGCCGTCGTCGCGTATCAGGCCGCGCATCCGAAGCAGACGTTCCGCATCGGCGCGACGTCGTCCCCGTATGCGGACTGGCAACTCACGTTCGCCTTCGCGTCGCGCTCGGCTGCGTTGCAGCAACGGATCGACGCAACGCTCACGCAGATGAAGCACGACGGCCGGCTCGCGGCGCTGACCCGCAAGTGGGCGCTGCCCGGCAGTGCGCTCGAAGCGCACGAGTCGCGCATGCCGTCACGCTTCGCCGACGGCGCGACGGCAGCCGGCCCCAACGCGCCGGGCGGCCTGCTGCGCGCGCGCAACCTGCCCGTCGGCGGCGGCTTCATCCGGGTTGCCGCGAGCACCGGCGGCGACGCGGCGCCCGCATTCGACGCCGCACAGGCCGCTCACGGCAAGGCGATCTACGGCAATGCGTGCGCGAAATGCCACGGCGCCGACCTCGAAGGCAACACTGCGCCCGCGTTGAGCGGTCCGTCGTTCGCGCCGCTGTCGCACTCGCATCTGACGATCGGCGGCGTGTTCGGCTACATGGCGACCAACATGCCCGCCGACCAGCCCGGCAAGCTGAAGGACGACGAATACGCGGACCTGATGGCCTTCCTGCTCGCATCGAACGGCTATGTCGCCGGCAACGACAAGCTGACGGCCGATACCGCGCGCGCCTCGACCGCACCGCTCGTCGCCGGCCCCGCCGCGCACAAGGACGCGAGCCAGTAACCCCTGGGCAAGCGGCTCCGCCACGCGACGCGGGCCGCGCCCCTCCCCATGATTTCATCTTCACCAGGAAACGACCGTGACGTACCCCACTTCCCGCAGGACCTTCATCGTCAACACCCTCGGCCTGTGCGCCGCGCTCGCCGCCTCGCGCACGGCACTCGCGGCGCCGCCGCTCGTCGACGAAAACGACGCCGCCGCGAAGACGCTCGGCTATCGCGCCCGCGCATCGAGTGTCGACACCGCGAAGTTCCCGAAATACCAGGCTGGCGAGCGCTGCGCGAATTGCCGCTTCTACAAGGGCGAAGCGGCGGATGCGAGCGGCACGTGTCCGATGTTCGGCGGCAAGTCGGTCGCCGCGGACGGCTGGTGCAACGTGTATGCCAAGCGCGCGTGACGTGTCGCGCGACGGGAAGCCGGCGTCGCACGCACCGGCACTCGTCGCCGCGACCGACGACGGCGCGCTGCCGCACGCCGTCGCGCACCTGCACACGCTGATCGCGACCGGCCTGTCGCGCGGGTTCGTCACGCGCGGCGACATCATCGACGTGCTGCCCGACGAAGACGCGAACGAAAGCGGCATCGATGCGGCCGCCGCGGTACTCGCCGAACTCGGCATCGCGGTATGCGACGGTGCCGATACGGCGAGCGGCTGGACGCTCGAGCGCTACTTCCGGCCCGCGCCGCCCGCACGCGCATGGGCCGACAGTGCCGGCGCGTTGGCCGCGGCCGACCTGCTCGCCCCGCGCACGACCGATCCGGTCCGGCTGTATCTGCGCGAGATGGGTACGACGCCGCTCCTCACGCGCGACGAGGAATTCGCGTACGCGCAACGGATCGAGCGCGGCCGGGCCGCGTCGGTCGCGGTGCTGTGCGGCGATCCGGATGCGCTCGATGCACTGGTGTCGATTCGCCGCGAGATCGCCGAATGCCGGACCGCCGCTTCGACCTATGTGACCTTTCTGGACGACGGCCCGCGCGACGCCGTGCCGTCTGCCGACGCCGCGGCGGAAGAGTCGTCCCGCTCCACCGGCGAACCCGAACGCAACGACGACGATCACGATGCGCCGGCGCAGCAGGACGATTCCGCGTGGCGCACCGCGGTCGTCGCGCGGTTCGCTCGCATCGACGCACTCGCAGACGGCCTGCGCGCGGCGCTGGCGGCCGGCGGCACCGCTTCTTCCCCCTATCGCACGCAGGTACGCGACGCGGCCGCGCTGCTCGGCACGCTGCGCCTGTCCGCACGCGCGGTCGAGCGGAGGAGCGAACCATGGCGCGGCCGCGCACGCCGGTATCGCGCGTTGCAGAGCCGGCTGGCGCGAATGCTGGCCGACGCGGGCGTCCCGCCGTCGTTTGCCCATGCCGACGACGACGACCACGCCGGCTGGCTGGCGTCGTGCATCGCCGCGCATCCGGCCTGCGAGCGCGCGCTGACACACTGCGCGGCCGCGCTCATGGATGCGCGCGCGGCCATCCGGCGCGGCACCGGTACGCACGACCTGCCGCCCACCGCAACGGCGTCGCTCGATGCGCGTCTCGCGGCCATCGAACGCGCAATGCAACCGGCGCGTGCAGGGCTCTTCGATGCGAATCTCCGGCTGGTCGTGTCGATCGCGAAGCGCTATTCCGATCGCGGCCTGCCGTTCGCCGACCTGATCCAGGAAGGCAACATCGGGCTGCTGAAAGCCATCGAACGCTACGACTACCGTCGCGGCTTCCGGTTTTCGACCTACGCCACGTGGTGGATCCGGCAAGCGATCACGCATGCGCTCGCCGATCTCGGACGCACGATCCGCGTGCCGACGCACACGGTCGACGCGCTCAACAAGCTGAAGCGGGTCGCGCGCGACCATCGGCAGCGCTCCGGCGCGGCCGCGACGCCGGCGGAACTGGCCGTGCACATGGGCGAGCCGGTCGGCAAGGTGCGCGACCTGCTGGCGATCGTGAAGGAACCGATGTCGGTCGACGTGCCGGTGTCGCCGGACGGCGAGATGACCTTCGTCGACGTCGTGCCGGACCTGGCGACGCCATCGCCCGAAGACGCAGCAGGGGCCGCGCAGTTGCGCGATGTCGTCGCGTGCGCGATCGACCGGCTGCCGCCGCGCGAAGCGATGGTCCTGCGGCTGCGCTACGGGCTGCATGCGGGCGAAGGATGCTCGCTGCGCGACATCGGCCGCCATCTGAACCTGTCCGCCGAACGCGTGCGTCAGATCGAGGCGTCGGCACTCGATCGTCTTCGCGCATCGGACGCGCTCGGCGTGCTCCGGTCGTTCATCGCGTCGTAGCGCGCGAGCGACGCTCGTTGCCCGTTGCTCGCCGTGTTGACGCATGCAACACCGCTGCTGCATTTCGACGCACCGCGCGCGGCAGCAACGATGCCCGACATGCGTCTCTCAAATTCTTTGCAGTCCGTATCGAAAGATGGAAACCGCGCAAGGACGGCGCTGAAGCCGTTTCGGCCGGATACCGGCACGCGATTGGCATGCAAGTTGCGTTTCGACAGGCAAGCCACAACCCGCGATTTTCATGGAGAACACCTTGACCGCCATCGTATCGATCCTTCAGGAACGCCGGATCTTCGAACCGACGGCCGACACGCGCGAGCGCGCGACCATTTCCGGCATGCCGGCCTACCGGGCGCTGGCCGCCGAAGCCGAGCGCGATTACGAAGGCTTCTGGGCGT
>NZ_JAGIXF010000014.1:0-113350 GCF_021483755.1 Burkholderia sp. WTPI3
AACGACAAACCCGCTCCCCCTCCCCCTCCGCCCGGCGGCAATCACGGCAACGACTTTGCGCAGTTCGGCGATGGCTCCGGCGCAACGGGCAAGAACTCGATCGCGCTCGGACAGAACGCGAAGGCGTCCGGCGACGAAAGCGTCGCGCTCGGCACCAACTCGACGGCATCGGGCAAGAACTCGGTCGCACTCGGCAACAACTCCGTTGCCGACCGCGACGACACGGTCTCCGTCGGCGCGCCCGGTCAGGAGCGGCAGATCACCAACGTCAAGGCCGGCACCGCCCCGACCGATGCCGTAAACGTTCAGCAATTGCGCGACCAGATCGGCGGTGTGCGTAACGACATCGACCACTATCGCCGTGACGCCAGCGGCGGCATCGCGTCCGCCCTCGCAATCGCGAACCTGCCGCAAGCGTCGCTGGCGGGTGAAAGCATGGTCTCGATCGCCGGCGGCACGTATAGCGGGCAGTCGGCCGTCGCATTCGGCCTGTCCACCGCCACGCGCAACGGGCGCTGGGTGGTCAAGGCATCCGGCTCCACCAATACGCGCGGCACGGTCGCGATCGGCGCCGGCGCAGGTTATCGCTGGTAAGCCAGCGCGACACGGCCGTCGATATCACGCGATCAGGGGCCTGGCTTCGCTCGGTGCGAAGCCAGGCCCCTTTTCCGTTTGCTGCGCGGAGCGACTGACCTTCGCCACGCCCCGTTACGGCCCGCGACCTATCCTCGCCCCTTCCACGGCACAACCCGCCGCTCGACCCAGCGCATCGCGAGATCGAACAGCCACGCGATCGCGCCAATGATCAGGATCCCCATCACGACGATGTCGGTGCGCAGGAAGCTCGATGCATTGAGCACCATCTGCCCGAGCCCGGCCGTCGCGGCGACCATCTCGGCCGCGACGAGCGTCGTCCAGCCGAAGCCGATCGCGATCCGCAGCCCGGTGAGGATTTCCGGCAGCGCGGCCGGCAGCACGACGTGGCGCACGATCTGCGCGAAGCTGCCGCCGAGCGAATACGCGGCATTGATCTGCTCGACCGTCGCCGCGCGCACGCCGGCGCGCGCCGCCATCGCGATCGGCGCGAAGCACGCGAGGAAGATCACGACCAGCTTCGCCGTTTCGTCGATGCCGAACCAGATCACGACGAGCGGCAGGTACGCGAGCGGCGGCAGCGGGCGGTAGAACTCCAGCAGCGGATCGAGCACACCGCGCGCGATGCGGCTCACGCCCATCAAGATACCGGCCGGCACGCCGATCGCGGTCGCGAGCGCGAACGCGCCGAACACGCGCGCGGCGCTCCACAGCAGATGCTCCGACAACGGCAGGCCGCCCTGAATGCGGCCGTGCCACGCGTCGACGAACGCCGTCCACACCGCTTCCGGCGCGGGCAGGAACAGCGGCGGCAGCCACTGCCGATGCGTCGCGACCCACCACAGCACGGCCAGCGCCGCGACCGTCGCCGCGCTCAAGGCCGCCGTCTTCCCCTGCCCCGGCAACCGGTAGCGATGCGACGCACGCGCCGGGAGCGTTGCATCGCGCCGCTGCGTGCCGCGCTCGTTTTCTCCGAACCCGGTGGCCGCTCGATCGGCCGCCCAGGAATCCTGCGTGCTCATGTCGTCCTGCCTGTGCAAAGTACTGATCCGGCCGCGCCCGACGGACGTGCCCTGCCGCGCGAACTCGCGCATCACGCCGTCTCCCCGACCGGCTCGTCGCGATGCAGATACGCGATCAGCCGCTCGCGCCACGCGATGAAATCCGGCGACGACTTCACCGCGCGTGCATCGCGCGATTCGACGTAGCGCCGCGCGAACGGCAGCTCGAACGTCTCCGCGATACGCCCTGGCCCGGGCGTCATCACGACGAGACGCGTCGCGAGGAACAGCGCCTCCTCGACGTCGTGCGTGATGAAGAACACCGTCTTGCCGGTGCGCGCCCACACGTCGAGCACGAGCGCCTGCATCGTGCCGCGCGTCATCGCGTCGAGCGCGCCCATCGGCTCGTCCATCAGCAGCACGCGCGGATCGCTCGCGAGCGCCCGCGCGATGCCGACGCGCTGCTGCATCCCGCCGGACAGTTCGTACACGCGCGCATGCGCATGGCGCTCGAGCCCGACGAGCGCGAGCATCTCGCGCGCCCGTGCATCGCGTTCGGCCTTCGACACGCGCGCGAAGCGCAGCCCGAGCGCAACGTTCTCGAGCACGTCGAGCCACGGCAGCAGCGCGTATTTCTGGAACACGACACCGCGATCGGCACCGGGGCCCGTGACCGGCACGCCGTCGACGCGCACGTCGCCCGTCGTCGGCGCGACGAAACCGGCCATGCAGTTCAGCAGCGTCGTCTTCCCGCACCCGGACGCGCCGAGCGCGACGACGAATTCACCGGACTCGATGCGCAGGTCGACGCGCGCGAGCGCCTGCGTCGTCGGCCGGCCGCGCTCGCCCGGATAGGAGACCGATACCTGACGGACTTCCAGCGTGCTCATGATCGTGGGCTCCGCGATGAGTTTCCCGAGTTATCCGAATGGCCGTGCTTAGCGCGCGGCCTTCTGCACGAACTGCGGATCGACGCCGACCGAGTAATCGGCGAGCACCGTCTGGATCGTGCCCTGCGATTTCAGGAACGCCGCGGTGGCCGCGAGCGACTTCGCGGCGCCCGACTGCGCGCCGCCGCCGAGCCACGTCGGCGACGCCTGCTCGGCCAGCGTCGGGAATGCGTAAAGCGCGAGGCCCGCCGGCACGTCCTGCGCGTTCGCGCCAGACACCTTCGCGACCGCCGCGACCTGCGGCGAGCCGACCTTCCACGCAGCCGCGTGCGCACGGTAATCGGCGTCGGCCGATGCAAGCACCTTCACGAAGCGCGCGACGAACTCCGGGTTCTCGCGCGCGAACTTGCGGCTCACGACGAAGCCGTCGAAGGTCGCCTTGCCGCTTTCCTTCGCGACCTGGCCCGACGTCGTCAGCACCGTGCCCGACTGCTTGACCTTCGCGAGCACCGGATCCCAGATGTAGGTCGCGTCGATATCGCCGCGCGCCCATGCAGCCGCGACTTCGGGCGGACGCAGGTTGACGATCTTCACGTCGTTCGGATTGACGCCCGCGGCCTGCAGCGCGACGAGCGTATGGAAATGCGACGTCGACACGAACGGCACGCCGATCTTCTTGCCCTTCAGCGCGGCGACGCTGGTCACGCCCGAGCCGTTGCGCGCGACGAGCGCCTCGGCGTCGTTGATGTTGTCGAGCACCCAGAACAGCGAGATGTCGAGCCCCTGCGACAGGCCTGCCGCGATCGGGCTGGAGCCGGCTTCACCGAGCTGCACGGAGCCCGACGCGAGCGCGCGGATCACGTCGGCGCCGCTGTCGAGCTTGCGGAACGTGACCTTGTAGCCGGTCGCCTTTTCGACTTCACCGCTCGCCTGCGCGTAGCGCCACGGCACGACCATGTCCTGGTACGCGATCACGACCTCGCGCGATTCGGCGTGCGCCGCGCCGAGCGTGGCAAAGGTGGTCAGCGCGACGACGGCGCGGCGGATGAAGCTGAAACGGGACATGCGGCTCTCCTTCGAATGCTGGCATTGCTGCGGGAGAGCCGACTTTACGAGCTTTGCGCGCGACGGGAGCGAACTTATCCTGCGAAGCTATCGATGGCGTTACAGCTTTGCTTTTCATGCTTTATTGGATCGTGCGTTCGGTCGGATGGCGATTGTCGTGCGAAGACGCGGGCAGCGGCCGCGCCAACGAAAAAGCCCGCAAGCTGCGGGCTTTTTGACTGCGGGACATCTGCAGATGGAGGCGAATGCGGCGCTCAGACCACCCCGGCCCCATGCGCCTGCAGATCGGCGTGATAGCTCGAGCGCACCATCGCGCCCACGGCAGCGTGCGTGAAGCCCATCTTGTAAGCCTCTTCCTCGTACATCCTGAACGTATCCGGATGCACGTATGCACGCACCGGCAGGTGGTGCTCCGACGGCTGCAGGTACTGGCCGATCGTCAGCATGTCGACGTCGTGCGCGCGCAGGTCGCGCATCACCTGCAGGATTTCCTCTTCGGTCTCGCCGAGGCCGACCATCAGCCCCGACTTCGTCGCGACGTCCGGATGCTGCGCCTTGAAGTCCTTCAGCAGCTTCAGCGAGTGCGCGTAGTCCGAACCCGGGCGCGCTTCCTTGTACAGGCGCGGCACCGTTTCGAGGTTGTGGTTCATCACGTCGGGCGGCGCCGCGTTCAGGATCGAGATCGCGCGGTCGAGACGGCCGCGGAAGTCCGGCGTCAGGATTTCAATGCGCGTTTCCGGCGACTGCTCGCGCACTTCGCGGATGCACTCCACGAAGTGCGCCGCGCCACCGTCGCGCAGGTCGTCGCGATCGACGCTCGTGATCACCACATACTTCAGCTTCAGCGCCGCGATCGTGCGCGCGAGGTTCTTCGGTTCGTCGGCGTCGAGCGGATCGGGACGCCCGTGGCCCACGTCGCAGAACGGGCAGCGGCGCGTACACTTGTCGCCCATGATCATGAACGTCGCGGTGCCCTTGCCGAAGCATTCGCCGATGTTCGGGCAGCTCGCTTCCTCGCACACGGTATGCAGGTTGTGCTCGCGCAGGATCGTCTTGATCTCGTTGAAGCGCGAGCTGCCGGTGGCCGCCTTCACGCGGATCCACTCCGGCTTCTTCAGCTTCTCGATCGGAATCACCTTGATCGGGATGCGCGCCGTCTTCGCCTGCGCCTTCTGTTTGGCGGTCGGATCGTAGGCCGGGGTCGCGGCCGAGTCGGCCGGTGCGGGGGAAGCGGTAACGTCAGTCATTCGAATGTTCCAGTGCCTGCGGCTTGTCGGCGGCCGCGGATTCGCCATCGAGGTTGGCAATCAGACGACCCACCAGCGTGTGGGCGACGTCGTTCCAGTCGGCGGCAACCTCGAGGCTCGCCATGTCGACGGTTTCCAGTCCGGCATAGCCGCACGGGTTGATCGCGAGAAACGGGCGCAGGTCCATCTTCACGTTCAGGCTCAGCCCGTGATAGCTGCAACCGTTACGGATCTTCAGGCCCAGGGCCGCGATTTTCGCGCCTTCGTGCACGCCGGATGCCACGTAGATTCCCGGCGCGCCCGCCTTGCGGACCGAAGCGAGATTATACGCCGCAAGGGTTTCGATCACGGCCTCCTCGATCTTCGTCACGAGCGAGCGCACCATCAGCTTGCGCCGGCGCAGGTCCAGCAGCAGGTAGACGACGATCTGGCCGGGGCCGTGGTAGGTGATTTGTCCGCCGCGGTCGACCTTCACGAGCGGCACGCCGCTGTCGGCCACCAGCAGGTGGGCCGGGTCGCCGGCCTGGCCGAGCGTGTAGACGGGCGGATGCTCGACAACCCAGATCTCGTCGCCGGTATCGGCCGTGCGCGTGTCGGTGAACGCGCGCATCGCGTCGAAACTCGCCTCGTAGGCCTCGCTGCCCCGCCAGCGCACGGTGACCGGCGACCCGGGCTGAACCGGGGACCCGGCGGGCGATTCGGAAACGGCAACAGGCTTGGGCACAATGGAAACCGGCGAGACGGACATGGGCGGTAGTTTACCGAAAACCCATGGGTCTCGCCGGCCCTGGAAAGGGACGGATCGTGCGTATCCGTCGGACGAAAGGTCCGTCAGACGGTGCGCCAGCCGTCGTGAAGCAACGCGCGCACGCGATTGCGCAGTCGCGCGAGCCCGCCGAGCGCGACTTCCGCGGGCGGCCGCGACACCGAGAACGCGACGTGCGCGCCCTGCCCGCTTTCCGCGCTGAGCCACAAGCGCTCGCCGCGGCGCAGCTTGAGCGTCTCGCCGTCGACCAGGAAGTAGTCTTCGACGTCGTTGCTGCGCGTCGCCCAGACGGGTCCGCCTCGAACCGTCAGGCGCGTGCTGCGTTGCACCCGCATCGGTACGGTTTCGCCTGCCGGGATTTCGAACGTGATGCTTGAGGAAATTTCTTGCATGATCGACTCCGCCAATAAGTGCTTCGATGGCTACAATCGTAGTCATTTAAAGGCGCCCGACCAAACGACCAATTTTCACGTCGATGTGAGGAAAATTAGCAAATGGACCTCCGCCAGCTCCCTGCGCTGAATGCGATTCGCGCGTTTGAAGCCGCTGCCCGTCACGAGAATTTCTCCCGCGCCGCCGACGAACTGTTCGTCACGCACGGCGCGGTCAGCCACCAGGTGCGCGCGCTCGAGGAGGAGCTGGGCGTGCAGCTGTTCGCGCGCAACGGCAAGCGGCTATGCCTGACCGGCGCCGGCATGCGCTACGCGCAGCAGGTACGCACCGCGCTGATGATGCTGTCCGACGCAACACGCGAAGTGCGCGCGAGCGATCGCGACCGGCGGCTGGTGGTGTCGATGCTGTCGTCGTTCGCCGCGCGCTTCGTCACACCGCGCATCGGCACGTTCATCGAGCGGCATCCGGAAATCGACGTCGAACTGCAGTCGACCAACACGCTGACCGATTTCGCGCGCGACGACGTCGATCTCGCGATCCGCTTCGGCTTCGGTACCTATCCGGGGCTGCACGTCGAGCCGCTGTTCGACGAAGTGTTCTTTCCGGCATGCTCGCCGACGCTGAACGGCGGCAAGCTGCCGCAAACGCCGGCCGATCTCGTGCACTACAACCTGTTGCGCTCGGACGACGAGCTGTGGCGGCCGTGGTTCGACGCGGCGGGGCTCGACACGCTGACCGAGCCGAAACGCGGGATTCTGTACCAGGATTCGTCGAACCTGCTGCTGGCCGCGATCGACGGCCAGGGCATCGCGCTGGTGCGCCGCTCGCTCGCGGTGCACGACCTGCTCGACGGACGCCTCGTGCGCCTGTTCGACATCGACGGGCCGAGCCCGTGGCATTATTTTTTCGTGTGTCCGCCGCCGCTTCTGAACACGCCGCGCGTGCAGGCGTTCAGGACGTGGATTCTCGAGGAAGTCGCCAAGTTCAAGCTGCTGTGCGACGAGCTGGACGTGCGGCGCGCGGCGGGGAAGACCCCCGCCGAGTGCGCGCAGGAAGGAGGATGGAAGGGACTCAGAGCACGACTTTGACCATCGGATGGCCGGTCAGTGCGCGGTAGATGTTGTCGAGCTGTTCCTGGCTCGTCGCGCGCACGGTGATCGTGAGGCCGGTGTAGTTACCGCCGCTCGAGGCGCGCTCTTCGATCTTCTCGACGTCGATCTCGTTGTCGTGAACGGCCACGACCTTGAAGATCGTGTCCTTGAATTCCGGGTGCGCCTTGCCCATGATCTTGATCGGGAAATCGCACGGGAACTCCAGCAGCGACTCCTTCCGGGTATCGATCGCGCCGGTGACCTCGATGGTTTTGGTCGGTTCGCTCATCACTTTCTCCGGGTTAGGTCAAACTGTTCAAACTCGCGCGCTTTCGCGCGCTGGTACGCGTCGTACAACGCCGCGAATACGGGGCCCGGCTTGCCGCCCTTTACGGGCAGATCGTCGAGCGACGTAACGGGCAGAATTTCCTTCGTGGCCGACGTGATCATGATTTCGTCGGCCGAGCGCAGCTCGACCTCGCTGATCTCTCGCGCGACAAACGGAATCCCGCACTCGTCGGCCAACTGCTCGACCAGCGCATAGCGGATCCCTTCGAGGATCTTGTTGCTGCGCGGCGGTGCCATCAGCTCGCCGTTCTTCACGATCCACACGTTCGACGACGAACCTTCGGTCAGGTTGCCGTCGCGCAGTTGCAGCGTCTCGAACGCGTCGTGCTCTGCCGCATGCTGCGCCATCAGCACGTTGCCGAGCAACGAAATCGACTTGATGTCGCAATGCAGCCAGCGACGATCCTCGGCCGTCACGCAACGCACGCCCTGCGCGCGCTCTTCGTCCGGCGGCAGGCGCAGCGGGCTCGTCATCGCGAACACCGTCGGCACCGCATTCGGCGGGAACGCGTGGCCGCGCTTCGCGACACCGCGCGTCACCTGCAGGTAGACGAGCGCGTTGCTGTCGACGAGGCCTTCCGCGTTCGCGGCGAGCACGCGCTCGATCAACGCGCGCCAGCCGGCCGCGTCGTGCGGGTTGTCGATGCCGATTTTCTTCAGGCTGCGCGCGAGCCGGTCCAGATGCTGTTCGATCCGGAACGGCACGTGCGCGCCGTCATGCGCATAAACGGGCACGACTTCATACACGCCATCGCCGAAGATGAACCCGCGGTCGAGCACCGGGACACGGGCTTGCGACAGCGGCACCAGCTCCTCCTGCGACGACACGCTGAGGTAGACGATCGGTTCGAATTCGGCTTGGCTCATGGCTATACCAGATGGGGATGAAGTCGTAAAAACAAAGGCCCGTCGTGCTTACTTCTTCTTGCTGAACATCAGCAGGATCGAGTCCCAGATACGTCCGAAGATACCCGCTTCCGGCACGGCCTGCAGCGCGACGACCGGGAACTCCGACAGCGTCTTGCCGTCGGCGACGATCTTCACGGTGCCGACCTGCTGGCCTTGTGCGAGCGGCGCGATCAGCGGCGCGTTCACGTCGACTTCGGTCTTGACCTTGTCGCCGAGGCCGCGCGGCACGGTCGCCCACTGGTCGCTCTTCACGCCGACCTGCACGGTGTTTTCCTTGCCCTTGTAGATGCGCGGCGTCGACATCGCCTGGCCGCCCTTGAACAGGCGCACCGCATCGAACGCGCTATAGCCGTAGTTCAGCATCTTCATGCTGTCCTGCGTGCGCTCGCCTTCCTTCTGCTCGCCCATCATCACCGACACGAGGCGGCGCTGGCCGTCGACACCCGGGATCGCGCGCTTCGCCGACGCGATCAGGCAGTAGCCAGCCGCCTGCGTGTGGCCCGTCTTCAGACCGTCGACCGTCGGATCCAGCCACAGCAGCCGGTTGCGGTTGCCCTGGCGGATGTTGTTGTACTTGAACTCCTTCTCCGAGAAGATGCTGTAGTACTGCGGAAAATCACGGATCAGGTGCGCGGACAGCTTCGCGAGGTCGCCGGCCGTCGTGTAGTGGTTCGGGTCGGGCATGCCGTTCACGTCGGCGAAGTGCGTGCCCTTCATGCCGAGGCGCTGCGCCTCGTCGTTCATCATCGTGACGAACTGCCCTTCGCTGCCGCCGACCAGTTCGGCCAGCGCGATAGCGGCGTCGTTGCCCGACTGGATGATCATCCCGTACACCAGGTCGTGCACCGACACCGGCTTGTTCGCCTCGATGAACATGCGCGACTCGTCGCGGCCGACGCGGCGCACCGCATCGCTCGGCGTGACGATCTGCTCCATCGAGATCTTCTTCTTGTCGAGCGCCTCGAACACCAGGTAGGCCGTCATCAGCTTTGTCAGCGAAGCGGGTTCGACGCGTTCGTCGGCGTTGCCCGACGCGAGCACCGTGTTGCTCGTCGCATCGACGAGCACCCACGAGCGCGCGTTTACGCCCGGCGGCGGCACCGCGCCGGGCATGAAGGTCGCGGGCGCGCCGGTGAACTGCTCGGCGGCGGGCGCCGCATGCGCGGCCCGGGCCTTGGCGGCCGGCTTCGCCTCTGCGACGACGATCGTCGACGCGAGCGCGACGGGCAGCATCACGCCCAGCGCGACGTTACGCGCGGCGGTGCCGAAGGCGATGGAAGAAGCGAGGGACTTGAGGCCTTGGGGTGACAGACGCATGATCGATTCAGGCTGATGGCAGAAAGTGCGGCGCGAAACGCGCAGGGTTGAACGGCAAGGCGGCAGGCGTTTCGGCGATTCACCCGACTTCGTCGAGCGACACGAAACGCGCCGGTTGGACTCGTGCGGACGCGTTCGGTTCGCGGCCGTCGCGAGCGGGCGGACAGGCGGCGAAACGAGCGCCGCATGGGCCCAGCCGGGCCGCGGGCGACGCGAAATGCGGCCATTATACGTGGCCGCGAACAGCACTTTCGCGAACCGTGCGCCGGGTGGCCGCGCATCGGCTTCCAGAGGATAGCGCGGCTTCATGGCCGGCGATTGCGATCGAAGCCGCGCGAAAGGCGTGCGCAGGCAGTGCGCAAGTCGGGTTGCGCCGCGCGGCGGAGAACCGGTGCGACCGCCTAGAGCCCCGGTGCGCCCTGCTGCCTCGACGTGTTTCCGCCTGGCAACGCGCGGCACGACGGGCGGGCGACATCGGCACCGCACGCCCGGTCAGCGGATCAACGCCACGCGTCGACGATGATGCGCTTGAGCACGTGCAGCTTGCGATGGAAGAAATGCTCGGCGCCGGGAATCACGACGACCGGCAGCTCCTGCGGCCGCGCCCAGTCGTACACCGACGCGATCGGCACCGTGTCGTCGGTTTCGCCGTGGATCACGAGCGTGTTCTCGGGCACGTCGGCGACCTGCCAGCGGCTCGCGGCCGTGCCGACGAACACCATCCGCTCGATCGCCTCGCCCGCGTCGCGCACCCGCTTCGCGACGTGGGACAGCACGAAGGTGCCGAACGAGAAGCCCGCGAGCACGAGCGGCAGGTCCGCATAGGCCGGCTGCGCGCGCATGTGCGTGAGCACCGCGAGCAGGTCGTCCGCTTCGCCGATGCCGTTGTCGTGCACGCCTTCGGTCGCGCCGACGCCGCGGAAGTTCGACCGGTACACCACGTAGCCGAGCTGGACGAGCGTGCGCGCAAGCGTTTGTGCGACCTTGTTGTCCATCGTGCCGCCGAACAGCGGATGCGGATGCGCGACGAGCGCGATGCCGCGCGGCGCGGCGGTGCCTTCGCGCACGGCGTCCGGCACGTCGACCGCGATTTCGATCTGCCCGACCGGGCCGGCGATCAGCGACTTCTGCGTATGAACGTTCATTCGGCCGGCCCGCTCAGATCTTCAGGCGGTCGACGACCTTGCCGTCGCGCAGGTGCGATTCGACGATCTCGTCGATGTCGGCCTGATCGACATACGTGTACCACGTGCCTTCCGGATACACGACCATCACGGGCCCTTCCTCGCAACGGTCGAGGCAGCCGGCCTTGTTGATGCGGACCTTGCCGGGCCCCGCGAGGCCGAGTTCCTTCACGCGCTTTTTCGCGTATTCCTGCATGGTCTGCGCGTCGCATTGCGCGCAGCTCGGACGCTCGGCGCCCGGATCGCGCTGGTTCAGGCAGAAGAAAACGTGGTGCTGGTAGTAGGAATCCATGATGGTGACGTGCGGCCCGGCGCGGTGCCGGGCGAAGAGAGGGGCGATTGCCGCGGTGCCGTGCAATCGAGGATGCGGACGATTATAACGAGCGGCGCGCGCCGCTGCCCGCGATCGAGCCGCGGCCGCCCCGCCGGAATCGCCGCATCAGCGCCGCACCGCCGCGGGCATCCACGCGCGCTCGACGCGCAGGCCGAGCCAGATCAGCGCCGCATAGGGCCACATCCACGCGAGCCAGCGCGCGATGCTGTTGAAGTGCACGTAGCGGCCCTGCCGCCAGCCCGACAGCGTGAAATCGAAGAAAGGATTGACCGGCAGCAGGTTGACGAGCGTCACGCCGGCCAGCAGCGCGAGCGCCGCGAGCAGCGCGCGCCACGTGGCCGGCACGCGCAACGCGATCAGCGCCGCCGCGAAGCCGAGCTCGATGCCGAGTCGCGCGCCGGGCGTCGCCCACACGACGACGAGGCCGGTGGTCGACTGCATGAACGTCGCGGCCGCCTTCAGCACGAGCGTGGCGACGACGAACGCGATCAGCAGCCGCACGCGCGGCGCGGCGGCGCGCATCGCGAGCGACGCGATCGCCAGCACGGCGAACAACATCAGGCCGCCGAGCGCGGCCTCCCATGCGGAATCGGACAGCCAGCCGTCGACGCGCTCGGGCCACTGGCTCACCTGCCACGCGGCCGGCAGCCACGCGAGCAACGCGTCCTGCATCGACCCGTCGGCGCGCTCCCACAGCGCGGCCGGCCAGTCGCCGATGCCGAACAGGAACGGTGACGGAAAGAGGATCGCGAACGGCCACATCCCGGCAAGCAGCAGCGGCGTCGAGCCGTCGGTTTCGAACCACGCGAAACGCAGCCGGCGCAGTGCGCCACGATCGAGCAGCGCACCGGTGGCGGGTGCCGCGAGCGCCGCGCCGAGCAGCGCGCCGAGCGCGTTGGCCGCGAGATCGAGATTCGACGCGACGCGCGTCGGCAAGTAGGTCTGCAGCGCTTCCATCGATCCCGACAGCAGCACGCCCAGCACGCTGACGATCAGCGTCGCGGCCACCCCGCGCCAGCGCGGATGCAGCGCGAACACGCCGAGTGCGCCGAACGGCATGTAGCCGAGCACGTTGGTGACCACGTCGAACGCGGTCACGTAGCGTTGCATCGGTGCGAAAAGGTAGTCGAACGGCCCGATGCCGAGCGACACCCAGCCCTCGAACGGATACAGCGACGCATAGACGACGAGCGCCGCGTAGGCGGCGAACGCCTGGCGCGCCAGCGACGACGCGCGATGCGTGTCCGGCGCGTTCATCTCGAGCGCGCGTCACGGCGTGCCCGCGTACGCCTGCACGCCGACCCAGGCGGCGATCTGCGACACGAGCTCGTCGCTCGCAGCCGCGAGCGCACGCGCGCCGCCAGCCGCATCGGGCGTGCTCGACGGCGCGCGCGCGATGAACGTGCGCTGGCCGAGCACCTTGCCGTCCTGCATCAGCGTCGCGCGCGCGGTGACCGCGCCGTGACTCTGCGACTGCCCGTCGAACACCTGCTCGAATTCGTTCAGGTCGACCTTCAGCGTCGGCGCGCGTATGCCGTCGGAGCCTTCGAGCACCGCGCCGCGCGACGACAGCGCACCACGCAGCCGCTGCGTGAGCAACTGCGCGGGCGGCGCGGTCCAGCGGCTGTCGCGATAGACGGCCATGCGCTGCGCATCCGCATACGCGAGGCGGTAGACGAACTTGTCGGAGTCGAGCGCATCGGGCGCGGCGACGTCGAGCACCTTCAGCGCGGGGCCGGTGCCGGCCGTCACGACCGGCGCGGCCGGCCCGAGGTCGTAGCGAACGTTCGACAGCGCGACACTGTTGCCGGCACAGCCGGCGGCGAGCGCGAGCGTCAGCACCGCGAGCGCGGCTGCGGCCGGCCGCAGCGCGCGATCAAGAATTCGTGGCATGGCGTGATCCTGCATGATGTTTCCGGTTTCGATGGGCGTTACTGCCCGGCCGTCGCACTCGGCCAGACGAAGCCCGCTTCGCCGGGCCCGGGCGCGGAGCCGGGCGAACCGAACAACAGACTGCTCGGGTTGCGGCCAAGTTCACCGGCAACGTCCTTCAATTGCCGCGACGCGTCGCCGACGCTGCCCGCCAGCGCGTTGAAGCGCGGCAGCGTGTCGTACTGCACGCGCGCGTTCAGATCGTTCAGCGTGATGCCGACCTGCTCCGCGGCCGTGCCGGCCTTGTTCAGGTTAGACACGAGCGGCCCGTTCGGCTGCAGCAGCGTGTTGGCCGACGCCATCGTGCGATTCACTTCGTGCATCGTCTCCGGCAGCGCGGCCACCGCCGGCGCAAGCTGCTTCGACAGCGTCGCCGCGCCGTCCGCCGCATGCTGCAGGCTTTCGGCCGTCGCGCGCAGCTGTTCGCGCATCTCCGGCGACATCAGCGCATTCGCGCTTTTCGCGGCCTGCTCGAGCTGCCGCAGCAGCACGTCGCCGCGCTCCTGGATCTGGTCGAACAGGCTCGGCCGCATCGGGATCTGCGCGATCGCCTTCGGCGACGACGGCAACGGAGAAAGGTCGCGCCCCGTATCCTCGAGCTGCACGAACGCGATGCCCGTCACGCCCTGGAAGCCGAGACTGCCGTAGGTCGACTGCGTGATCGGTGCGTCGTGGTCGACCATGATCCGGATCCGGATCTGCCCCGGATGCGTGCGATCGAAGCCGATCGACTGCACCTTGCCGACGTCGAGGCCGCGAAAGCGCACGGCCGCATCGGGGAACAGGCCCGTCACATTGGTGCGCGCGAGCAGGTCGTACGGCACGCGCACGGTGCGGTCGACGTTGAACCAGAACACGGTGCCCGCGATCGCCAGCGTCAGCGCGATCGTGAACAGGCCGGCCCAGAACGCATGTGATTTGTTTTCCATCAGGGGGTTCCTTGTCCTTGCCTGTTACAGCTCGACGCTGGACAGCGCCGGTTCGAGGGCCGCCTTCGGCAGCTTCGCGCGCCGCTCGGGCGGCAGCGCCTGCAGTGCGCGGCGCCCGCGCAGCCCCAGGAAATATTCGTGGATGAACGGATGGTCGACGTTCGCGACCTCCTCGACCGGCGCGGCGACCAGCACCTTGCGGTCGGCCAGCACCGCCACGCGGGTCGACAGCGCGACCATCGTGTCGAGATCGTGGGTCACCATCACGACCGTCAGCCCGAGCGTGCGGTGCAGCGTCGCGATCAGCTCGACGAATTCGTCGGAGGCCTGCGGGTCGAGCCCGGCAGTCGGCTCGTCGAGGAACAGCAGCTCGGGCTCGAGCGCGATCGCGCGCGCGATGCCGACCCGCTTGATCATCCCGCCCGACAGCGCGGCCGGCATCTTCGACGCGTGCTTGCACGGCAGCCCGACCATCTCGAGCTTCAGCATCACGATGTCGTGCAGCAGGTCGGGCGGCACGCGGCCGAGCTCGCGCAACGGCTGTGCGACGTTGTCGAACACCGTCATCGACGAGAACAGCGCGCCCTGCTGGAACAGCATCCCGGAGCGCGTGCGCATCATCCGCGCGCTTGCGTCGTCGATCGTCGACGTGTCTTCGCCGAACACCTTGATCGTGCCCGACGTCGGCCGCTCGAGGCCGAGAATCTGCCGCACCAGCGTCGTCTTGCCCGAGCCGGAGCCGCCGACGACCGCCACGATCTCGCCGCGCCGCACATCGAAATCGAGCTTCTGGTGAACGATGTTGCGCCCGTAGCGCTTGGTCAGGTTGCGCACCTCGATCACGAGGTCCTCGCCGTGCACCGCGGCGGCCGGCGGCGTGCCGGCCGATCCGGCGCCGACGCCCACGGCATCGGTCGGAGCGGCATCGGCCGCCGTTTCTTTCGACGCGTTCATCCGAGCCCCACGTTCTGGAACAGGATCGCGAACACCGCGTCGGCAAGGATCACGACCGTGATCGACGTGACGACCGACGTCGTCGTCCCCTGGCCGAGGCTCTGCGAGTTCGCCTTGATCCGGAAACCGAAATGGCACGCAACCAGCGCGATCAGCATGCCGAACACGACGCCCTTGCCGACGCCGATGTACAGGTTCGCGATCGGCACGACGCCCGGCAGCGAGCGCACGAAGTAATTGACGTCGATGCCGAGCACCACCTTCGCGGCGAGCGCGCCGCCCGTCAGCGCGATGATGTTGGTCCACATCACGAGCAGTGGCATCGCGACACCTAGCGCGAGCACGCGCGGCAGGATCAGCCGCAGCCCGTGCGGGATGCCCATCACGCGCATCGCGTCGAGCTCCTCGGTCACGCGCATCACACCGATCTGCGCGGTGATCGCCGACCCGGAGCGGCCCGCCACGAGGATCGCCGACAGCACGGGCCCAAGCTCGCGGATCACCGACAGCCCGAGGATGTTCACGATGTAGCGGTTCGCGCCGAACATCTGCAACTGCTGCGCGGACAGGTAGCTGAGCACGATGCCGATCAGGAACGCGACCAGCGCGGTGATCGGCAGCGCCTGCGCGCCGGCGCTGTAGATGTTCGCCGACGTTTCCTTCCACGGCATCGTCTGCGGGCGGCGCAGCACCGACAGCGCGTCGAGGATCACGAGGCCGAACATCGCGATGCCGCCCTGCAGGTGTTCGCCGAACGAGAAGATCGTCTGGCCGAGGCGCGTGACGGGATCGACACGCACGATGCGCTCGGGCGCCTCGCGCTGGCTGTCGAGGCGTTCGATGCGCTCGAAGATCGTGCGCTGCGTCGCGCTCAGCGCGACACCGTCCGGCAGCTTGCGACCCCATACGCGCCAAAGCGCCTGACCGCCGACGTGGTCGAGCCGTTCGATACCGGACAGATCCCATTCGCTCACGCGCCCGGACGCGATGCCCGCGACGCGGCGCGCAACCGCGCCGCGATTGCGCGCGAGCGCGAGCGCAGTCCATTGGCCGTACAGGCGCACCGTCTGGCCCTGACCGCCGGCGTCGACCGACAGGCCGGGAGGAGTCTCGAAGTCCAAAGGCGGGTTGTTTGCAAAAGGATGACAGCGGCCATTGTAGCGAACCGCCCGGCGCCGCGACGTGAGGATTTCCGTCGACGCCCGCCGCGCCGGCCGCGCGTCCACCTTTCATTCTTCCGTCACGTTTCCTTTCGATACTCTCACGCGCCGCACATCAGGCCGTCGGCGCCCGCGCCGCCATCTCGCTGCGCGCCTCGCGAATCATCGCGATTCACAGAACAGAACACCGAACAGGACAATCGATGCGTCTCCCCCCGCTTTCCCGCCACCGAGCGACCGGCGCCGCCGCACTCGCCAGCCTCGCCTTCGCCCTCGCCGGTTGCGGCGGCGACGACGTCACCTCGCCGTCGTCGTCGCAGCCCCCGGCCCAGGCGCCCGCCGGCACCACCGCCACGCTCGCGCTGCTCGAAACGACCGACCTGCACACCAACGTGCTGTCGTACGACTATTTCAAGCTCGCCGCGGACAACTCGCTCGGTTTCGAACGCGTGTCGACGCTGATCGCACAGGCGCGCGCGCAGTACCCGAACACGCTGCTGCTCGACAACGGCGACACGATCCAGGGCACCGCGCTGTCCGACTACCAGGCGCTCGTGAAGCCGGTCGGCTGCGACCAGACGCTCGCGATCTACAAGGTGATGAACGCCGCGAAGTTCGACGGCGGCGGGATCGGCAACCACGAGTTCAACTACGGGCTGCCGTACCTGTCGCAGGTGACGGGCAACACGTTCGACGTCGACGGGCTGCCGGCCCCCGCGCAGCAGAAGAAGTGCGCGGGCCCGAACTTCCCGCAGGTGCTCGCGAACGTGATCAGCGCGAAGACCAACGCGCCGCTGTTCACGCCGTACACGATCCTGACGCGCACGGTGACGGCCGTCGCGCCGGACGGCACGACGGTCAGCGCGCCGGTGAAGATCGGCATCATCGGCTTCACGCCGCCGGCGATCATGAACTGGGACAAGCGCTGGCTCGACGGCAAGGTCTACACGACCGGCCTGAAGGAAGCAGCCGAGAAGTACATTCCGGAGATGCGCGCGAAGGGCGCCGATCTCGTCGTCGCGATCTCGCACGGCGGCCTCGACGACTCCGCGTATTCGCCGACGATGGAAAACGGCAGCTGGTGGCTGTCGAAGGTGCCCGGCATCGACGCGATGCTGATCGGCCATTCGCACCAGGTGTTCCCGGACGCGAGCAGCACGGTCGCGCAGTTCAACCTGCCGGGCGTCGACAAGGTAAAGGGCACCGTCAACGGCGTGCCGACCGTGATGGCAAACTACTGGGGCAAGCATCTCGGCGTGATCAAGCTCGGCCTGAAATTCGACGGCAAGGCATGGAGCGTCGACAGGTCGCAAACGACCGTCGAGGCGCGGCCGATCCAGAACGCCGACAAGAGCTACGTCGCCGCCGATCCGTCGGTGTCCGCCGCGATCGCCGCCGAACACCAGGCGACCATCGACTACGTGAAGACGCCGATCGGCTCGACCGACTACCGGATGAACTCGTATTTCGCGGACGTCGGCGATCCGGGCGCGATCCAGATCGTCAACGAGGCGCAGGCCGACTACGTGAAGACCTACGTGCAGGCGAACCTGCCCCAGTACGCGTCGCTGCCGGTGCTGTCGGTCAGCGCGCCGTTCAAGAGCGGCTTCGGCGGCGGCAGCGACTACACCGACGTCGCGCCCGGCGCGCTCGCGATCAACAACGCGGCCGACCTGTACCTGTATCCGAACACCGTGTACGCGGTGAAGGTGAACGGCGCCGACGTGAAGAACTGGCTCGAGACGGCCGCGAAGCGCTTCAACACGATCGACCCGACCAAGGCGACCGTGCAGCCGCTCGTCAGCAGCTTCCCCGGCTACAACTTCGACATGTTCACGTCCGCGGATCTCGCATACGAGATCGACGTCACGCAGCCCGTCGGCAGCCGGATCAGGAACCTGACGTACAAGGGCGCGCCGATCGACGCGAACGCGCAATTCATCGTCGCGACCAACAACTACCGCGCGAGCGGCGGCGGCAACTTCCCGGGCCTCGACGGCAGCAAGACGATCTTCGCGTCGCCCGACGCGAACCGCGACGTGCTGATCGCGTTCATCAAGAAGCGCGGCGCGATCACGCGCGCGGCGGACGGCGCGCAGCGCAGCTGGCGCTTCACGAAGCTCGCGAGCTCGGTTGCGCACGTGCGCTTCACGTCCGCGCCGAATCGGCTCGGCGACGCGACGGCAGCGGGCCTCACCGGCCTCACGCAGGTCGCGGCCGACGACGGCTCCGGCAAGAACCTCGCCGTCTACGAGCTCGACCTGACGCGATGACCATGAGACCCGTGATGCAACCGATCCGGACGATGCGGCCGGCCGAAGCCGGCTTCGCGGCTGCCGCGCGGCGCCTGCTGCGCGCGAAACTCCCGCCGGCCGCGCTGCTCGCGGCAACCGCCGTGACCGTCGCGGTCGCTGCCGTGGCGACCGGCTGGCGCGCGACCGGCCCCGCGCCGAGCACCGCGCAACTCGACGAGTGGCAGGCAATGGTCACGCAGGCCGTCGAGCCGCACGCGCTTGCGCAGTTGCGCACCCTCGCGCGCCGCGGGTCTGGCGACGCGCAGGCGGCGCTCGGCATCGCACTCGTCGATGCGCACGAGCCGGGGCTGCGCGACGAAGGGCGTGGCTGGCTCGAAACCGCCGCGCAGGACGACGGGAAGGCAGATACGCCTGCCGTGCGGCGGGCGCAGCTCGCGCTCGGCAAGGCGCTGCTGCTCGGCAGCGGCGACCTCCCGAAGGACTATGCACGCGCCCGCGCGCTGCTCGGCGAAGCGGCCGGGCATGGTGATGCGGCGGCCGCGTATTACCTCGGGCTGATCTATCGCAGCGGCTACGGCACCGCCGCCGATCCCGTGCAGGCCGCGCACTGGTTCGAGCTCGCATCGCGTGCGGACATCCCGGCCGCGGACTTCATGCTCGCGAACGCGTACCGCGACGGCAGCGGCGTGCCGCGCGACGAAGCACGCGCGCTCGCGCTGTATCGCCGGGCGGCCGAGCACGAGTTGCCGGAAGCCGTGCAGACGCTCGCGATGGCGTATCGCAACGGCGAACTGGGGCTCAAGCCCGATGCGGACGAATTCCACGCGCAGTGGATCGAGACCGCGCATGCGTTGAAGCATCCGGTGGTGGCGCCGTGACGGTGCTTCGGCAGCGCGGGGGGAATGCGCGGCGGCGGCACGAACCGCGCGCAGGCGTGCTAGCGAGTTTCGGACAGTTCGCATGGATTATCACAACCATCCGATGAACACGCCGGAATGAACTCAATCTCCACTTGGTTGCGCTCGCCCGGCGGGATAACGGAGTTACTTCGCCATATTTTAGATTCGACATGAATTCGATCTTTCGAAACACCGAGATCGAGCAGATACGCCTGAACAGCGATCGCCCGGTTACGGGCGATCGCAATTGCATCACGCTCATGCTCATCGGAATATCCGTAGATCACGACGGGACCGTTGTTCGCGGCACTGTTCCGAACAGTAATCAACAAGCTGGCTAGGGCCACCCTGTCGACATTCGAAATGGTCACGGCGCCGTGCTCGAGCTTACTCGAATATTGCAATGCAAAACTGCAAGCAAACGCAGCACTTGAAGCACACAGCGCCACAAGACTAATCAACGCACAGGATATACCACGCAATATTGTCTGCATTTCTAATTGCCATTGCTGGATTTTCCTTAGCGAGCCGCTTGCTGAGGAATTGTCCATAGGTGTTCTTGTAGTCAAGCGCTCCGAACGTATCAAGAAAATGAGCGCATTCGTGAACAATGGTAAGTTGCATCGAGGAAAATGTGCCTGCACTCGTGTCTGGCAGCTCACAGAACTTGGGGGTAGTCGATATCGTATGCGTTGCAGTATCGGGGCCGCAAACGTGCGCAACCTCTCCAGCTAGATTCTTGGTATTCGGCGTACATCCCAGCACCCTATCAAGTTCGGGATCGGAGCGAACGAAATTCCTTGCCGCCAATCCATTCATGACCGTAACCAGGGCGGCCAATCCATTCGTCAGCACACTTCGAATAGGCTCGTCGGCTATCCCAAACCACTCCCTGACTCTTGCCCGTGCGGGCCCTTTCCAGGCATCAAGCTCGTCAATTCGCTGCGTGATTATTTTCACGGCGTCGTCGCGCAAAGTCAGGACTCTCGTACGAAATTCCGCATCGGTCATGTTTTCACAGATTGGTGGTTCGTCGACGGCCAGTAAAAGCTCCACCTTCGAGCCATGCACGGTGTTTGCCACTGCTGAGTCGTGTACAGTCACGTACTCGTAGTCATCATGCGGCATCGTTCTTCTCGACTATCTCGATTCTCAGCTTCTCCGCGCAGCGCGTAGCAACGCGCTGTGTATGCCCCATACTATCGGTCGTGCCACTGAAGAGCTCGCCGGAACTGGTATGTATTCGGTATGACACACGGGCCAAAGGCCGCCCGGTCTTCGCGTTTTTCAATACATACTGCTCGTCGTATTCAGCATCAGCAATTGGCCGGTGCGAAATTCCATTTCCTGGTTCTTTCGACTCAACCGCAGACGTGTGGCCGACAAACATCCTCATACCTCGCTCGGCATGGAAGACAGGCGGCGGATTGCACCCGCATGCATTGACATCTCCGCTCAACGCCCATGGCTGGCCATTTGGCGCTCTGCCAGGCAACCTCGGGCCTTTCGGCGAGACAAACCCTTCCTGCTTACAGGCCGAGCAATAGGTTTTCATGTAGAGCGTGGCGATCTGCACGCGTGGCGGTGGATTGGAACACGTGACGGACTCCAACCCCTCCGTAATCGTGGCACTGCCACCCCGATCGCCTCTGGCGAGGAAATAGCGGATCATGCTGCGCCACCTCGACCCATCGCGCTCCGCCGGTTTTCGTCAACGACAGCGCCCCTCGCTGCAAATCCGGCGGCTGTCGACCTGCCGGTAATGCCTCCGTCTCCTCGCGGCATACGCCGACAGACGACCGCCAAAGCAATCCTTGGTAACGCGTGCCCGCTATGACTCATCTGAATTTCCTTTCATCATTGATTGGCGAAACACTCGCTGTTCCAAAATGCGCGATTGGAATAGGAGAATCAATCAGACGAATTCGAAATCCTAATCAGTCGACGTCGGTCGATTATGGTTTTCCAATAGGCATTCCAAAAACGCAAAAGGTACTGTTTTACGTGTGTCTATACACCTTCGTCAGGATGCATGCCCGCCCAGAGGAGCAACGGCACATTCGCGCTTGGTGCGTTACACCGATCTCCGCTCATGCTTCAAACAGTTCGACCACCGCCCGCTTACCGACCCGCCCCGGCCCCTGTCGCTACAATAGGCGCCATGAACGCCCCCACCTCCTCCGACACGCCCGATTCCGGCGACGCGCACATCGCGCGCAACCGGCTCGAGGCGCACCTGGACGCCGCGCCTCGCGCGTGGCCGCTCGACATCGTCGCCGCCACCGGCTCGACCAACGCCGACGTCGCAACCCGCTCAAGGCACTGCCGCGCACCGCGAACGGCGCTGCCCGCACCGCTCGCGCGTGGCGTTCGAGCAGACGGCCGGCCGCGGCCGGCAAGGCCGTCCGTAGGTTCGCGCAGCCTGCAACGCGCTGCTTGTGCTCGGTCGGTTGCATCGTGCCGCGCGCCGTCGACGCGCTCGGCGGCCTGAGCATCGCGATCGGCGTCGCGCTCGCGGAAGGGGTTTCGGCGCTGCCGCTCGACGCCCGCACGCGCGTCGCGCTCAAATGGCCGAACGACCTGCTGCTGACGGCGACCGACGACGGCACGCCGCGCATCGTCGGCAAGCTCGCCGGGATCCTGATCGAAACCGTCTGGACCACCGCCGACGCGACCGCCGTCGTGATCGGCTTCGGCATCAACGTGCGCGGCGCGGAAGCCGTCGCCGCGCAGGTCGACGCGCTGCGCGCGCGCGAAGCGACGCTCGCGAGCGGGCTGCCGCCGGCCGCGCTGTCGGCCGCGTGCGCATCGGCAAACCTCACCGACACGCTCGCCGCCGCACTGAACGCACTGACGCCGGCGCTCGCGCAGTTCGGGACCGACGGGCTCGCACCGTTCCTGCCGCGCTGGCACGCGCTGCACGCGTACGCGGGGCGTGAAGTCGTGCTGCTCGAACAGGGCGTCGAACGCGTGCGCGGCATCGCGACGGGCATCGACGCAACCGGCCAGTTGCTGCTCGACACGCCGGACGGCATGCAGGCGATCGCGGCCGGCGACGTGTCGCTGCGCGAAACACAATGAGCGAACCGCATCTGCTGATCGACGCCGGCAACAGCCGGATCAAGTGGGCGCTCGCCGACGCGCAGCGCACGCTCGTCGACACGGGCGCGTTCGGCCATACGCGTGACGGCGGCACCGATCCCGACTGGTCGAGCCTGCCGCGTCCGCGCGGCGCCTGGATCTCGAACGTCGCGGGCGCCGACGTGGCCGCGCGACTGGACGCGTTGCTCGACGCACGCTGGCCGGGCCTGCCGCGCACGACGGTACGCTCGCGTCCCGTGCAGTGCGGCGTGACGAACGGCTATACGACGCCCGAACAGCTCGGCAGCGACCGCTGGGCCGGCCTGATCGGCGCGCGCGCGGCGTTCCCGGACGAACACGTGCTGATTGCGACGTTCGGCACCGCGACGACGCTCGAGGCACTGCGTGCGGACGGCCGCTTCACCGGCGGGCTGATCGCGCCGGGCTGGGCGCTGATGATGCGCGCGCTCGGCACGCACACCGCGCAGTTGCCGACGCTGACCACCGACATCGCGAGCGGCCTGCTCGCGGGCGCGCAGGCCGAACCATTCCAGGTCGATACGCCGCGCTCGCTGTCGGCCGGCTGCCTGTATGCGCAGGCGGGGCTGATCGAGCGCGCGTGGCGCGATCTCGCCGATGCATGGCGGGCGCCGGTTCGGCTCGTGCTGGCCGGCGGCGCGGCCGACGACGTCGCGCGTGCGCTGCCGCTGCCGCATACGCGGCACGATGCGCTGATCCTGTCGGGACTCGCGCTGATTGCCGCGGAAGCGGCGGCGCAGGATTGACGGAAAGCGGCTGGCAATGGCGCCGGCGGCACGGCCGAAAGCCCGTGCCGCGGGTTTCGCGACAGTAACGGCGGGCCTGCACGCATCGTGACCTGCCCCCACATGCAGACGGATGCCGACGGCAGCACGCATACGCGGCCGGGCCGCCGCAAACGGATCCATCGGCCGCAATGAAAAAGCCGGCCAAACGGCCGGCCCGACTGGACTGAATGGTGGAACGACTGACCAACGACGAGGAGCGTCGACGATGCTGCGCTGGCTGATCGCTGTTCTCTTTCTCGCCAACCTGTTCGCGTTCGTGCTGGTGCGCGGCGTGTTCTGGCCGCTGCCGGCAGCGGGCCCACGCGAACCGGGCGTGCTGTCCCGGCAGGTACAGCCCGACGCGTTGCGCGCGACGCCACTCGCGCAGGCGAGCGATCAACCCGTGATCGGCGGCCCGATCGCCGCGCCGGCCGTCACGGCCGAGCCGCTCGCGGCCTCCGCGCCCTGACGGCGCGAAACCCGCGTCAGGACTGCTGCGCGCGCACCTTCTTCAGCAGCGCCGTGGTCGAGCGGTCGTGCTCGAACGGAATCGCAAGCGCCCGCCCGCCCCAGCCGCGCACCAGCGCCGATTCCGGCAGCGCGTCCATGTCGTAGTCGCCGCCCTTCACGAGAATGTCCGGACGAACGGCATCGATCAGCGACACGGGCGTCTTCTCCTCGAACTTCACGACCCAGTCGACGCTTTCCAGCGCTGCGAGCAGCGCCATCCGGTCTTCCTCGCGGTTGATCGGACGGTCATCGCCCTTGCCGAGCATGCGCACCGACGCATCGCTGTTCACGCCGACGATCAGGCACGCACCGAGCGCCCGGGCGTCAGCGAGATACGTGACGTGACCACGGTGCAGGATGTCGAACACGCCGTTCGTGAACACGACGGGCGAAGTCAGCGACGCGCGCAGGGCAACGAGGGCGTCGCGGGTGATCAGCTTGCGTTCGAAGGTAGCGGGCATGACGGAGGTCGGGTGGAGTAAGCGATGCGCGTCGTGACGAAACACGGCGGCGCCAGATAAAAAGCCCGCCGGATGACCGGGCGGGCTTCATGCATGGATGCGGCGCGGCGATCCCTCCCGGCGCGGCTTCACGCCGGGAGCGATGCCTGTCGGCCTCAGGCCGGTTGCGCGGCCGACGACGGGCCGCTTTCGGACTGCAGGCGGCTCGTGACTTCCTTGCGGTAGCGGTTCAGCTCCTGCGCGGTCGCGAACGTGCGCTCGAACAGGATCGACAGGTTGTGCAGGATCCGTTCTACGACCTTCTTTTCCCACTCGCCGTCGAAGCGGATCTGCTCGTCGAGCCAGCGCTCGAGCCATTCCGGATCCGGCAGGCGCGACTGCACGGTGTCGCGCGGAAACAGCGCCTGGTTCACGTGCAGGTTGGTCGGGTGCAGCGGCTTCTCGGTGCGACGCGCCGACGCCATCAGCACGCCGATCTTCGCGAACGCCGCGCGCGCGACGTCGCCGCAGTTGTTCAGCGCCTTCTTCATGTAGCGCAGGTACGCGCCGCCGTGACGTGCTTCGTCGCGCGAGATCGTTTCGTAGATCTGCTTGATGACCGGCTCGGTGTGCCAGTCGGCCGCGCAGCGATACCAGTGGTTCAGGCGGATTTCGCCGCAGAAGTGCAGCATCAGCGTCTCGAGCGGCGGCGCCGGATCGAACTCGAAGCGCACCGCGTGCAGTTCTTCCTCGGTCGGCACCATTTCCGGGCGGAAGCGGCGCAGGTATTCCATCAGCACGAGCGAGTGCTTCTGCTCTTCGAAGAACCAGACGCTCATGAACGCGGAAAAGTCGCTGTCATGCTGGTTGTCGCGCAGGAACATCTCCGTCGCGGGCAGCGCCGACCATTCGGTGATCGCGTTCATCTTGATCGTCTTCGCCTGCTCGTCGGTGAGCAGTGAAGCGTCGAACTTGTCCCACGGAATGTCCTTCTCCATGTCCCAGCGGACAGCTTCGAGCGACCTGTAAAGTTCCGGATAAAGCATGGTGTTCATGATGGTCCCACCCCTGTTCTGCGCAATGCGACTTCTCTAAACGTGACTGTTGCCGCGTGGGCGCGTGCGCGCTTTTTTGCAGCCAAGACTCTAATTTTACGCGTGAATTCGCCCTCCGGACGCGGATTCCGCGTTCGGCAGCCGGGCGGCCGCGCTGCCGCCTCGTGACACGCCGCAGCCCCGCTCCACTCGAACGGAACCGGTTGCGCGTGCCTGATGTGGGGGCCGGCGCAAGCCGGCTCATTGGCGAGCCCGTCCCCTGCGCCACGCGGTTCCCGGGCGGGTTCCCGTGCGGCAGCCGGACCGGCGGGCTGCTCGATATGGTATATACGGCGGCGGCCATAATAGCATGCGCACATGACCGTTCCGAGACTCCAGCCCGGCCGCACGCCGCCAACCGTGGTGCGGCGATCGGTCGCGGGCAACCGTCGCGAAAATGCAACCCATCTGTAAGCATCGCGTCCCATGGGTGCATTCGATGCGCGTCAGACCCGCATTTCGCCGGCCGCGCGACCGTCTTCCGACGGCATGCCGGCCGCCGTCGCGCTGCTGCCGTCGGCATGCGCAATCCAGCCGGCCAGCGTCTCGCGCTGCGCACGCCCGTCGCGGTAGCCGAGCTCGATCAGCTCGCGCGTGAAGGCCTCCTCGAACAGCAGGTAGCTCGCGAACGACGCGCCGGTCGGCTGGCTGCCGCCGACCGCGCCGAGCAGCCCACGCATCGTCGCCGGCATCTGCTTCAGGTGTTTCGCGGCGATCAGCTCGATGCGCTCGGACGGCGCGATCGCGAGTACATCGACATGCCGCCAGCCGCTGTCCACCTCGACCTGTTGCGGCAGGTGCTCGATCATCCGGTTGATGTGCTCGATCCGCTCGATGTCCGAGCCGATCGAGTCGAGAAACACGCTGGCGAGCACCTGCTGGCCGATCTGCGCAAGCGTCGGATAGCCGCGCACCCGCCCCGAGCCGTTCGCGGCGGGAATCTCGGGACGCGGATCAGCCGCGCCGATCACGAGGATCCGGTCCGCGCCGAAGTGGATCGCCGGCGACAGCGGCGCGATCTGGCGGATCGATCCGTCGCCGAAGTACTCGACCTGCCCGTCGAGCACGAGCGGCACGGCCGGGAATACGAATGGAATGGCCGACGACGCAAGCAGGTGCGACGCCGACAGGTCGACGAGCCGTGCGGTGCGCTGCGCGCGCCGCCACGCCTGGATCGGCTCCGCGGCCTGGTAGAACGTCAGGTGCCGCCCGCTCGAATAGCTGAGCGCGGTGACCGCGAGCGCATGGAGCAGGCGGCCCTCGAGCATCTGCTCGATCCGGTGAAAGCTCAGCTCGCGCTGCAGCAGGTGCGCGAGCGGCGCGTTGTCGAGCAGTCCGCGCGGCGAGCGGCGCGCCGCCCAGCCGAAGGACATCGCCGCCAGCCAGCGCGCGCCCGCCATCGCGATGCCGAGCCAGTCGGTGCGATACACGTATTCGGCACGCAGCGGCTCCCAGAATTCGAGCAGACGGCGCACGCCGTGCGAAAAATCGTCCGCGTGGCTCGCGATCGACGTCGCGTTGATCGCACCGGCCGACGAACCGCACACGACCGCGAACGGCAGCGTATGCCGGTGCGGATCGGCCTCGCGCGCGATCTCCGCCAGCGCCTTCAGCACGCCGACCTGGTAGGCGGCGCGTGCGCCGCCTCCCATCAGAACGAGCGCGAGCCGCATGATCGACCAGCTACCGGGTTCGCGTCACGTCGAGCGTTTCGGCGGACGGGTTGCCGGCGACGAAGCGGCCGCCGCGCGCGCCGCGGCCGAGCCGGCCGGCTTCGCGCGCTTCGCCGCGGGCTTGCGCGGCGCAGCCGCAGCCGCTGCCGCTGCCGGTGCAGGCTGCTCGGCCTGCGCCGAGGCCGGCGGCGCTTCGCCAGGCGCGGCGGGCTGCGCGCCCGGCTGCGTCATCGCGAGGCTCGCGAGCTGGTTGAACTGCGCTTGCAGCAGGTTCCACCAGCCGGACGGATCGAACGCCTGCTGCGCGGCATCGCCTGCGGGCGGCGCGTCCGCGGCGCCCGCAGCAGCATCCGGCGCGGACGGTGCGTCGGCGCGCGGCGCGGACGCCGCCTGCGCGGCCGCGACGGCGGCCTCTTCGGCCGCCGACATCGAACTTTGTGCGAATGCGCCGAACGCGCGCAGCGTCGCGAGCGTCGCACGCTGCACCTCGAGCGCCTGGATCGCCGACTGCAGCATCCCGAGATTGAGCTTGAGCCATTGCTCGACCGCGCGCAGATCGGTGATCCGCTTGTCGAGCTCCTCGACGCTCGTGAGCGGCGCCATCATGTCGGACATGCTCGACAGCGACGGCGGCAACCCCGATGCCGCGCCGGGAAACGACGCCATTCCGCCGCCGAACGGCGACATCCGCATCATGTCCCACATCCGGTCGAGCATGTCGGCAGGCTTGAAACCGGCAAAACCGGCGAAAGGATTGGAACCGGAAGCATCGGTGGTCATACGGGCATCCTGTTTGGCTGGGGGAGCAAGGCGGCCGGCGCGCGGCGCGCAACCGTCTCTGGTTCGATCATAGCGCGCACCAGAACGGCACGTCAGAACGGTGCGTCGCCTCGGAAGTCGGGTGGACGCCGTTCGCGCAGCGAGCGGATGCCCTCCTGCACGTCGGGCCCGGAGAAGCCCATGAATTCGAGCGCGAGCGACGTATCGAACGTCGGCCCGGCCGAGCGCAGCCAGTTGTTCAACGCGTACTTGGTCCAGCGGATCGCCGGCTGCGAACCGTGCGCGAGCCGCTCGGCGACTTCGTATGCCTTCGGCAGCAGGTCGGCCGGCTCGACCGCGAGCGACACGAGGCCGATGCGCTCGGCCTCCTCGCCGCTCACCGGCTCGCACAGCAGCAGGTAGTACTTCGCCTTAGCCATCCCGCACAACAGCGGCCACACGATCGCGGCATGATCGCCAGCCGCGACGCCGAGCCGCGTGTGGCCGTCGATGATGCGCGCATCCTTCGCGGCGATCGAGATGTCGGCGAGCAGACCCGCGACGAGGCCCGCGCCGACGGCCGGCCCGTGCATCGCCGACACGATCGGCTTGCTGCAGTTGATCACGTTGTAGACGAGGTCGCGCGCTTCGCGCCACACGCGGGCGCGCACGTCGAAGTCGTTCGCCATCGCCTCGACGAGCGCGAGATCACCGCCCGCCGAAAAGCCCTTGCCCTCGCCGCGGATCACCGCGACGCGCGTGTCGGGATCGCGATCGACGTCGCGCCAGATATCGGCGAGCTCGCGATGCATGCGCTCGTTCGCGGTCGCGAGGCCGCTGCGGTTCGCGCCCTCCCCGCTCATCACGATGTCGAGCACGCCATGATCGCGGCGCGTCACTTTCAGTGCTTCGTAACCGCCGTATGCGGCGAGATCGGCCATGCGCAGCTCCCGGGTTCCTGAAATGCGTCGAACGTTTGAAACGTCTGAATCGAGTGTAGCCAAGCCCGCGCGGGCAAACATCGGGCGAAACCCGGCGCGCGGGCCGAAGCCGGGCTTCGCATGGGCATCAGGCCGCGCCGTCGGGCGGCGCGACCGACTGCTCGATCGCGCCGAAGATCGACTTGCCGGCCGCATCGAACATCTCGATGCGCACGGTGTCGCCGTAGCGCATGAATTCGGTCTGCGGCGCGCCGTGCTCGATCGTCTCGAGGCAGCGCTTCTCGGCGATGCAGCAGTAGCCGCGCTTCGCATCCTTGTTCGACACCGTGCCCGAGCCGACGATCGAGCCGGCCCGCAGGTTGCGCGTCTTCGCCGCGTGCGCGATCAACTGGCCGAAGTGGAACACCATGTCGGTGCCCGCGTCGGGCTGGCCGACCTTCCTGCCGTTCCAGTGGACGATCATCGGCCGGTGCACGCGGCCTTCGCGCCATTCCTCTCCGAGCTCGTCGGGCGTGACCGCGACCGGCGCGAACGCGGTGGCGGGCTTGCTCTGGAAGAAGCCGAAGCCCTTCGCGAGTTCGGCCGGAATCAGGTTGCGCAACGACACGTCGTTCACGAGCGTGACGAGCCGCACGGCCTTCAGTGCTTCGTCGGGCGACGCGCTCATCCGCACGTCGCCGGTAATCACCGCGACCTCGGCCTCGAAATCGATGCCCCACTCCTCGGACGGGCACACGATGTCGTCGCGCGCGCCGAGGAAGTCGTCGCTGCCGCCCTGGTACATCAGCGGATCGGTCCAGAACTCCGGCGGCATGTCGGCGCCGCGCGCGCGGCGCACGAGTTCGACGTGGTTCACGTACGCGGAGCCGTCGGCCCACTGGAACGCGCGCGGCAACGGCGCCATGCAGTTCGCCGCGTCGAACGCAAACGCGTTGCGCGCGCGGCCGTGATTCAGCGCGTCGTACAGATCGCGCAGTTGCGGCGCGTAGAACGCCCAGTCGTCGAGGACGCGCTGCAGCGTCGGCGCGATCGCATCGGCGATCGCCGCGGTGTGCAGGTCGCGCGACACGACGATCAGTTGGCCGTCGCGCGTGCCGTCCTTCAGCGATGCAAGTTTCATGGGGTATCTGCCGTTGTAGTGACGATGGAGGGAATCTATTTTACGATGGTGAATCCCTGCGGCGCGCCACGATCGTGCATGCCGTTTCCGTCCCGACCCTTGCCGCATTTTCGCGCCCCGTTGCCCATGCCCGCCAGCCCGCTTCCCGACGACGATCTCGCCGATTCCGATACCGACGACGCCGGCTCCGGCGACGGCGGCGAAGGCGGCGAAAAGGTCCGCTCCGGCATCCAGTCGATCGAGGTCGGCTTTCGCCTGCTCGACGTGCTGACGAGCGAGCCGCGCGCGATGATGCTGCGCGACCTCGCGCAGCGAGCGGGCATGAGCCCCGCGAAGGCGCACCGCTATCTGGTGAGCTTCTCGCGGCTCGGTGTCGTGTCGCAGGATCCCGTCTCGGGCCGCTACGAGCTCGGCGGCTTCGCGCTGCAGATGGGGCTTGCACGGCTCGCGCGCGTCGACGGCGTGAAGCTCGCGCGAATCGCGCTGACCGAGTTGCGCGACCGCCTCGACCAGACGGTCGGCATCGCGGTGTGGGGCAACCAGGGGCCGACGATCGTGCACTGGATGGAATCGAGCCACCCCGCGAAGGCATCGCTCAAGCTCGGCGACGTGATGCCGCTGCTCGGCTCCGCGACCGGCCTGCTGTTCGCCGCGTACCTGCCGCGCAGCAAGACCGCCGCGATGCTCGAGCGCGAGCTCGCCGATACCCGCCGCTCGCCGCATCACGGCGGCCCGCGCACGCTCGCCGAAGTCGATGCGGTGCTCGCCGACGTACGCGCGCATCAGGCCGCGCGCGTCGAAGGGATGCTGCTGCCCACCATCCACGCGTTCTGCATGCCCGTGTTCGACGCGGTCGGCGAACTCGCGCTCGCCGTCGTCGCGCTCGGCCAGGAAGGCTCGTTCGACATCGCATGGGGCGGCGAGATGGATACGGCGCTACGCGCATGCGCGCAGAAACTGTCGTACGAACTCGGCTATAGTCCGGACGCGCGCGACGCCTGACCCGCGACGCGCGCGACACCCGACACCCGCGTGAAATCCGCGCGATGCGCCGCGAACGCGCGGGGCATCCGGCGGTCCGATTCGTGTACCGCGCAGCGCGCGGTGCGCCACGACCGCCCCAACCCTGTTCCGATGCGCCGATGCCGCCAGCCGCCACCCGTCCTCGTCACGCCCTGCCCCGCCACTGGCTGCGCGCGGGCGTCGCGCTCGTCGTCGTGCTGGTGCTGCACGCGCTCGCAGCATTGTGGCTGACGCGCAATCGCGCATCGTTCTCGCCGCCCGCGCCCGCCGACGTGCCGGTACAGATCGAACTGCTGAAGCCGCAGCCGATCGAGCGCCAGCCGGCGCCGAAGCCGGCAGCGCATCCAGCCGAAGCTGCGCCGGCTAAGCGCCCGTCCGCCGCACCGAAACCCGCACCGGCGCGGGAACCCGTCCTCACGTCGACCCAAACGGCCGCGCACGGCGAACCGCCGCCGGCCGCCGCCTCCGCCACCTCCGCCGCGAGCGACACGGCAGGCGCGTCGGGCGCGCAGGCGGCGTCGGCTGGCGCTGCGAGCGGCGCCGCGACGCCGGGGCCCGCCACGAGCGGCGTGAAGTTCTCCGTGCCGCCATCGGGCGACCTGCAGTACGACACGTTCTACAACGGGATGCAAAACATGATCGGCACGATCCACTGGCGCACCGACGGACGAGCCTACGATCTGGCGGTGTCGATGCCGGTGCCGTTCGTCGGCCCGTTCACGTATCGCAGCGAAGGCCGGATCGACGCATTCGGCATCGCGCCCGACCGTTACGTAGAAAAGCGCGGCCGGCGTCCCGAGGACATCGCGATCTTCAACCGGGAAATCCATCAGGTCGTCTTCACGCGCACGCCAAACAACGCACCGCTGCCCGACGGCGTGCAGGATCGCTTCAGCATGCTGATGCAGTTGTCGGGGCTCGTGCGCGGCAATCCCTCCGCATACAAGCCGGGCGTCACGCAGCAGTTCTTCGTGATCGACAACAACAGCGGCGAAACCTGGCCGATCGCCGTGATCGGCGACGAGGACGTGCAGACCCAGACCGGTATCGTCAGGGCCCGACACTTCATGCGCCTGCCGCGCCGCGACGGCGACACGCGCCGCATCGACATGTGGCTCGCGCCGTCGCTCGGCTGGCTGCCCGCGCGGCTCGTGCAAACGGAGCCGAACGGCGCGCAAATCGAGCTGCTGTGGCACGGCACGCTGGCGCCGCCGGGTGTACCCTCTGGAGGTGGAGTCGACAGCGACGCAACGAGCGGATCTGCGAGTGCGCCGGCGTCGGCCGCGCAACCGGCGCAACCCGAGGCTCAACCCGCGCCGTCGGCCGCCGAGCAACCGCCCGCGCCACCGGCTGCAACGCCTGCGTCGTCGACGGCCGGGCCGTGAATGCGACAAATCGGCAATTTCGACCGATTAAAGTGCTGACGGAAATGGCCGATGACACTCTTTAACAACTATTTCAGTACACCGGACGACAATAAGAAACGTTTGATAGACATCGGCTTCTAACCGATACACCCCACGCAAACGGGAGACCGGGGTGTGCAGCGCAAGCCCCTTGAAACCGGCAAGGCCTGCCCCATCTACGGGACAACAAGGCCAGATGCCACTGCGAAGAGGAGTGCCGCCATGCAAATGATCTACAACAGCCCCAACTACTGCGTCGTCGAATTTGCGCCGCAGGCCGGTCACCATCTGATGAATGCCGGCGGATACGAAATCGTCGACAAGAACGCGCAGCGCGAGATCTTCATCGACGGCGAACTTGCCGAGCGATTCCGCGCACACGTGAAACAGCTGATCGAAGAGGAACCGTCGCTCGACGAAGTGGACGAATTCCTCGGACAGTTCGACAGCCTGATGATGATGCCGGTCGTCCTGCACTGAACCCTGAGCGGCCCGGCACGGCGCCGGGCCATTCACCGCGCCGCTGGCGCGGTGCCGCGAGCACTCCGATCCAAGCCCCCGTCCGGTTCGCCGGCGGGGGTTTTCGTTTGGTGCGGCGGCACGCGGCGACGCCGCGGCCTCGTCGCAAGGACAACGCTCGTGCGCATGTGCCGTGCCGCCGCATCCGCGTCGACCGCATGCGCAACCCGCGTGCCACGCCGCGCGAGGCCGGACGGCGGCCCGGCGCACCGGCTACAATGACGGTTTTCCCGTCTTCGCCGGTCTCCCCCATGTCTGCGACCCCTCTCGCCGCTTCCGCCCCGCTCGACGCGCACTACACGCGCGGCGCCGAACTGCCTGCGCTGCTGAAATCGCGCATCCTGATCCTCGACGGCGCGATGGGCACGATGATCCAGCGCTACAAGCTCGACGAGGCCGCGTATCGCGGCGAGCGCTTCAAGGACTTCCCGCGCGACATCAAGGGCAACAACGAACTGCTGTCGCTCACGCAGCCGCAGATCATCCGCGAGATCCACGACCAGTACTTCGCGGCCGGCGCGGACATCGTCGAAACCAACACGTTCGGCGCGACGACGGTCGCGCAGGCCGACTACGAGATGGAAGACCTCGTCGTCGAGATGAACATCGAATCGGCGAAGCTCGCGCGCGAATCGGCCGCGAAATACACGACCCCGGACAAGCCGCGCTTCGTCGCGGGCGCGATCGGGCCAACACCGAAGACGGCGAGCATCTCGCCGGACGTCAACGACCCGGGCGCGCGCAACGTCACGTTCGACGAGTTGCGCACGTCGTACTACCAGCAAGCGAAGGCGCTGCTCGACGGCGGTGTCGACCTGTTCCTGGTCGAGACGATCTTCGACACGCTGAACGCGAAGGCCGCGCTGTTCGCGCTCGACGAACTGTTCGAGGACACCGGCGAACGCCTGCCGATCATGATCTCGGGCACCGTCACCGATGCGTCGGGCCGCATCCTGTCGGGCCAGACGGTCGAGGCGTTCTGGAATTCGCTGCGTCACGCGAAGCCGCTCACGTTCGGCCTGAACTGCGCGCTCGGCGCGGCGCTGATGCGCCCGTACATCGCCGAGCTTGCGAAGCTGTGCGACACCTACGTGTCGTGCTATCCGAACGCGGGCCTGCCGAACCCGATGGCCGAAACCGGCTTCGACGAGACGCCGGACGTCACGTCGGGCCTGCTGAAGGAATTCGCGCAAGCCGGGCTCGTGAACCTCGCCGGCGGCTGCTGCGGCACGACGCCCGAGCACATCGCCGAGATCGCAAAGGCGCTCGCCGACGTGAAACCGCGCCGCTGGCCGAGCCAGTATAGCGACGCCGCCTGACCGACCGCCTCAACGCCCGCCCTACCTCATACGAATTCGCACCGCCATGACCGATCACACGATGCGCCTTGCCGGCCTCGAGCCGTTCAACGTCACATCCGGGACGCTTTTCATCAACGTCGGCGAACGCACCAACGTCACCGGCTCGAAGGCGTTCGCGCGGATGATCCTCAACGGCCAGTTCGATGAGGCGCTCGCCGTCGCACGCCAGCAGGTCGAGAACGGCGCGCAGGTAATCGACATCAACATGGACGAGGCGATGCTCGATTCGAAGGCGGCGATGGTGCGCTTCCTGAATCTGATCGCGTCGGAGCCGGACATCGCGCGCGTGCCGATCATGATCGACTCGTCGAAGTGGGACGTGATCGAGGCCGGCCTCAAATGCGTGCAGGGCAAGGCGATCGTGAACTCGATCTCGCTGAAGGAAGGCGAGGAAGCGTTCCGCCACCACGCGAACCTGATCCGCCGCTACGGCGCGGCAGCGGTCGTGATGGCGTTCGACGAAACGGGCCAGGCCGATACCTACGAACGCAAGACCGAGATCTGCAAGCGCTCGTACGACTTCCTCGTGAACGAAGTCGGCTTCCCGCCGGAAGACATCATCTTCGACCCGAACATCTTCGCGGTCGCAACCGGCATCGAGGAACACAACAACTACGCGGTCGACTTCATCGAGGCGACCCGCTGGATCAAGCAGAACCTGCCGTACGCGAAGGTGAGCGGCGGCGTGTCGAACGTGTCGTTCTCGTTCCGCGGCAACGACCCGGTGCGCGAGGCGATCCACACCGTGTTCCTGTACCACGCGATCCAGGCGGGGATGGACATGGGCATCGTCAACGCGGGCCAGCTCGGCGTGTACGCCGATCTCGACGCGGAGCTGCGCGAGCGCGTCGAGGACGTGATCCTGAACCGCCGCGACGACTCCACCGACCGGCTCCTCGAAATCGCCGACAAGTTCAAGGCGGGCGGCGCGAAGAAGGAAGAGAACCTCGAGTGGCGCAACCAGCCGGTCGAGAAGCGGCTCTCGCACGCGCTCGTGCACGGCATCACGAACTTCATCGTCGAGGATACGGAAGAGGTGCGCGCGAAGATCGCCGCGGCCGGCGGCCGCCCGATCAACGTGATCGAAGGCCCGCTGATGGACGGGATGAACATCGTCGGCGATCTGTTCGGCCAGGGCAAGATGTTCCTGCCGCAGGTCGTGAAGTCGGCGCGCGTGATGAAGCAGGCCGTCGCGCACCTGATCCCGTTCATCGAGGAAGAAAAGCGGCTGCTCGCGGAAGCGGGCGGCGACGTACGCGCGAAGGGCAAGATCGTCATCGCGACCGTGAAGGGCGACGTGCACGACATCGGCAAGAACATCGTGTCGGTCGTGCTCCAGTGCAACAACTTCGAAGTGGTCAACATGGGCGTGATGGTCCCGTGCAACGAGATCCTCGCGAAGGCGAAGGTCGAAGGCGCGGATATCATCGGCCTGTCGGGCCTCATCACGCCGAGCCTCGAGGAAATGGCGTACGTCGCTTCCGAAATGCAGCGCGACGACTACTTCCGCGTGAAGAAGATCCCGCTGCTGATCGGCGGCGCGACGACCTCGCGCGTGCACACGGCCGTGAAGATCGCGCCGCACTACGAAGGCCCGGTCGTCTACGTGCCCGACGCATCGCGCTCGGTATCGGTTGCGTCGAACCTGCTGTCGGACGAAGGTGCGGCGAAGTATCTCGACGAACTGAAGTCCGACTACGAACGCATCCGCGACCAGCACGCGAACCGCAAGCAGCAGCCGATGGTCACGCTCGCCGACGCGCGCGCGAACAAGACCAAGGTGGACTGGGCCGGCTACACGCCGGTCAAGCCGAAGTTCATCGGCCGCCGCGTGTTCAGGAACTACGACCTGAACGAGCTCGCGAACTACATCGACTGGGGTCCGTTCTTCCAGACCTGGGATCTCGCCGGCCCGTACCCGGCGATACTGAACGACGAGATCGTCGGCGAATCGGCGCGGCGCGTGTTCTCCGACGCGAAGTCGATGCTCGCGCGCCTGATCCAGGGCCGCTGGCTGACCGCGAACGGCGTGATCTCGCTGCTGCCGGCCAACACGGTCAACGACGACGACATCGAGATCTATACCGACGAGTCGCGCTCGGAAGTGCTGCTCACGTGGCGCAACCTGCGCCAGCAGAGCGTGCGCCCGGTGGTCGACGGCGTAATGCGCCCGAACCGCTCGCTCGCCGACTTCATCGCTCCGAAGGAGTCGGGTGTGGCCGACTACATCGGGATGTTCGCGGTGACGGCCGGCCTCGGCGTCGACGTGAAGGAGAAGCAGTTCGAAGCCGACCACGACGACTACAGCGCGATCATGCTGAAAGCGCTCGCGGACCGCTTCGCGGAAGCGTTCGCCGAAGCGATGCATGCGCGCGTGCGCCGCGAGCTGTGGGGCTACGCGAGCGGCGAGACGCTCGACAACGATGCGCTGATCGCGGAAAAGTACGTGGGCATCCGCCCGGCGCCGGGCTACCCGGCCTGCCCCGACCACCTCGTGAAACGCGACATGTTCGCCGCGCTGCATGCCGAGGAGATCGGGATGAGCGTGACCGATTCGCTGGCGATGCTGCCGGCCGCGAGCGTGTCGGGCTTCTATCTGGCACACCCGGACAGCCGGTATTTCTCGGTCGGAAAAATCGGGCATGATCAGCTCGACGACTACGCGCAGCGCATGGCGCTGTCGCAGGACGACGCGCGCCGCGCACTCGCGCCGCAGCTCTGATCGATCCCCGGGCAGCCGCCGGTTTGATCGGACAAAAAGCAAAAAGCCCGCTCGATAGCGGGCTTTTTGCTGCGGTGCGAACCTGCGTCCCGCGCGCAGCGGGGCTCAGAAGCCCCAGTGCACGTCCGCCTGGCCGGCCTTCGCTTCGCGCAGCATCATCAGGAACGGCGCGACGCGCTGCGCCAGGTTCGGCGGCACTTCGTGGTGCGCGTGGTCGGCATCGTCCTCGTGGAAATGGCCGGCGTGCTCGGCACGCTCCTGCCTGGCCTGGGCGACCGCCCCTTCCAGCTTCGCGATCGCGCCGTCCAGTTCGTCGTGCGTAATGACGCCGCGTTCGCCCAGCTGCTTGCCGACGAGGCTCAGCACGTACACGGCAAAATCCTTCAGCACATCGAGATCCTGTGCCGCCTTGCTCTTGAACGTAATCATGACAATTCCCTTTTCATCTTGTTGTGCCCGCGCGGCGCGGTTGGGGAACGCCGGCAGGCCGGCGTCCGGCCTCCGCGGACGCGGGGCGCCTGATCGGCATATTAGCACCTGTTAAAATTCTGCGATCCCTGAAACGCGCGCCCGAAAAGCGCGCCGGCAGGCCGGCGTTTCCGGCCGCCACCAACGAAGCCTTCTACCAGCATGCTGCCAGCACACAAACAGACCCTCGAAGCCCTGCTCGCGGATAGCGTCACGCAGGTCGCTCACGCGCTGAAAGGCGCCGACACGGCGTTCGTCGCCCCGACCATCACGCTGGAGCGCCCGAAGGCCGCCGCGCACGGCGACGTCGCGTGCAACGTCGCGATGCAGCTCGCCAAGCCGCTCGGCACGAACCCGCGCCAGCTCGCCGAACGGATCGTCGCCGCGCTCACGGCCCAGCCGGCCGCGCAAGGGCTCGTCGAGGCCGCCGAAATCGCCGGCCCCGGCTTCATCAACCTGCGCCTGACGGCTGCCTCGAAGCAGGCGGTGATCGCCGCCGTGTTCGACCAGGGCCGCGCGTTCGGCACGTCGGACCGCGAAAAAGGCAAACAAGTGTTGCTCGAATTCGTGTCGGCCAACCCGACCGGCCCGCTGCACGTCGGCCACGGCCGCCAGGCGGCGCTCGGCGACGTGCTCGCGAACGTGATCGCGAGCCAGGGCTACGCGGTGCACCGCGAGTTCTACTATAACGACGCGGGCGTGCAGATCGGCAACCTCGCGATCTCGACGCAGGCGCGCGCGCGCGGCCTGAAGCCCGGCGACGCGGGCTGGCCGGAAGCCGCGTACAACGGCGAATACATCGCCGACATCGCGCGCGACTACCTGAACCGCGAGACGGTCGCCGCGAAGGATGGCGAGCCGGTCACCGGCGCGGGCGACATCGAGGATCTCGACGCGATCCGCAAGTTCGCGGTCGCGTACCTGCGTCACGAGCAGGACATGGATCTGCAGGCGTTCGGCGTGAAGTTCGACCAGTACTATCTCGAGTCGTCGCTGTACAGCGAAGGCCGCGTCGAGAAGACGGTCGACGCGCTGGTCAAGGCCGGCATGACCTACGAGCAGGACGGCGCGCTGTGGCTGCGCACGACCGACGAAGGCGACGACAAGGATCGCGTGATGCGCAAGTCCGACGGCACGTACACGTACTTCGTGCCGGACGTCGCGTACCACGTGACGAAATGGGAACGCGGCTTTACGAAGGTGATCAACATCCAGGGTTCGGACCACCACGGCACGATCGCGCGCGTGCGCGCCGGCCTGCAGGGGCTGCACGTCGGCATCCCGAAGGGCTATCCCGACTACGTGCTGCACAAGATGGTCACCGTGATGCGCGACGGCCAGGAAGTGAAACTGTCGAAGCGGGCAGGCAGCTACGTGACGGTGCGCGACCTGATCGAATGGTCGGGCGGCGCGGTGCCGGGCCAGGAAGCGGCGCCGGACCTGATCGACGAGGCGACCATCACGCGCGGCCGCGACGCGGTGCGCTTCTTCCTGATTTCGCGCAAGGCCGATACCGAGTTCGTCTTCGACATCGACCTCGCGCTGAAACAGAACGACGAAAACCCGGTCTACTACGTCCAGTACGCGCATGCGCGGATCTGCTCGGTGCTCAACGAACTGAAGTCGCGCTACAACGTCGAAGCCTCGCAGCTGCCGGGCGCCGACCTGTCGCAGCTCACGAGCCCGCAGGCCGTGTCGCTGATGCAGAAGCTCGCTGAATATCCGGACATGCTTACGCACGCGGCAAACGAACTGGCACCGCACGCCGTCGCGTTCTATCTGCGCGATCTCGCTGGCGAATTCCACTCGTTCTACAATGCGGAGCGCGTGCTCGTCGACGACGAAGCGCCGCGCAATGCGCGCGCAGCGCTCCTCGCCGCGACGCGGCAAGTGCTCGAGAATGGTCTGGCGGTGCTCGGCGTGTCCGCGCCCGCCAAGATGTAAGCGGCCCGAACCGGGCAGCGAATGGCCGCAGCAGCGCCCGCCGCCGGCGCGCCTGCCGCGGCCTTTTCACGATTCTTTTTGCAGGTGACTCAAGCAATGGCACAACCACGCCGAACTTCGAAGCAATCGAAACAAGCCGGAGGGACATTTCTTGGAATCGTGCTGGGCCTGATCGTCGGCCTCGCAATCGCAGTGGTCGTGGCGCTCTATATCACGCGTTCGCCGTCGCCGTTCGTGTCGAAGGTCGCGCCGCCGCCGGCCGACAACGGCGCGAGCCAGCCGCAGCAGTTCGACCCGAACCGCGCACTGCAGGGCAAGACGCCCGGCCAGCCGGTGCCGCAGGCCGCGCAGCCCGCGCCGCCGAACACCGCGCCCGGCCAGGCCGCGAACCAGACCCAGGGCGGCCTGCTGCCCGAACCGCAGATCGTCGAAGTGCCGCCGTCGGGCAACTCGAACGGCTCCAGCGGCTCGAACAGCACGAGCGCGTCGAACAATGCGTCGTCGGGTAACGGCGTCGCCGTCGCGCCGAAGCCGGCCGACAACACGCCGCCGCCGAAGAAGACGCAGCAGGCGCAGCAACAACAGCAGCAGCAAGGCGGCGAGGACGATCTCGCACGCTTCGCGGCGCAGAAGCAGGCGCAACAGGCCGCTGCGCAGAAACAGCAACAAGCCGCCAACACGGCGAAGCCGACGTCGTCCACGACGGCCGCCGCCGCAGCGAAGCCGCCGACCGCGGCCGACGCGAACACAGGCTACTTCCTGCAGGTCGGCGCGTATAAAACGGAAGGCGACGCCGAGCAGCAGCGTGCGCGCCTGGGCTTCCAGGGTTTCGAGTCGAAGGTGTCGAAGCGCGATGTCAGCGGCGTGACCTATTTCCGCGTGCGCGTCGGCCCGTTCTCGAAATTCGAGGATATGAACTCGGCCCGTCAGCGCCTGTCCGACGCAGGTGTCGACACGGCGGTGATCCGCTTCACGAAGCAGTAAGCAGCCGGCCGCGCCCGCGCAGAACCCGTTACGTTCCGTAACCCGAGCAACTGATTCGACGTTCACAACATGAAAAAACTGCTTAGCACGCTTCTTCTGTCCCTGGGCCTGGCCGCTGCCGGCTTCGCCCAGGCTTCGCCCGCCGCCCCCGTTTCCGGCAAGGACTTCGAGGTGATGAAGTCGCCGCAGCCGGTGTCCGCGCCGGCTGGCAAGGTCGAGGTGATCGAGTTCTTCTGGTACGGCTGCCCGCACTGCTACGAATTCGAGCCGACGATCGAGGCCTGGGTGAAGAAGCAGGGCAACAACATCGACTTCAAGCGTGTGCCGGTGGCATTCCGCGACGATTTCATCCCGCACTCGAAGCTGTACTACGCGGTGTCCGCGCTCGGCATCTCGGAGAAGGTCACGCCGGCGATCTTCAACGCGATCCACAAGCAGAAGAACTACCTGCTGACGCCGCAGGCGCAGGCCGACTTCCTCGCAACGCAAGGCGTCGACAAGAAGCAGTTCATGGACGCCTACAACTCGTTCAGCGTGCAGGGCGAGGTGAAGCAATCGGCCGAACTGCTGAAGAACTACGCGATCGACGGCGTGCCGACGGTCGTCGTCCAGGGCAAGTACAAGACGGGCCCGGCTTACACGAACAGCATCCCGGGCACCGCACAAGTGCTCGACTATCTCGTGAAGCAGGTTCAGGACAAGAAGCTCTGATCCCCGCCCGCGCGCCGGCATGACTACTCCGCTGAAGGTCTTCATCACCGGCGCGTCGAGCGGCCTCGGCCTCGCGATGGCCGAGGAATACGCCCGCCAGGGCGCCACACTCGCCCTCGTCGCGCGCCGCACCGATGCACTCGATGCATTCGCGCGGCGCTTCCCGACGCTGTCCATCTCCGTCTATTCCGCCGACGTGCGCGACGCCGATGCGCTCGCCACGGCTGCCGCGTCGTTCAGCGCCGCGCACGGCTGCCCCGACGTCGTGATCGCGAACGCGGGCATCAGCCAGGGCGCCGTCACGGGCCAGGGCGATCTCGCCGCGTTCCGCGACGTGATGGACATCAACTACTACGGAATGGTCGCGACGTTCGAGCCGTTCGTCGGCCCGATGACGGCCGCGCGGCACGGCACGCTGGTCGGCGTCGCAAGTGTCGCCGGCGTGCGCGGCCTGCCCGGCTCCGGCGCGTACAGCGCGTCGAAATCGGCCGCGATCAAGTATCTCGAGGCGCTGCGCGTCGAGCTGCGCCCGGCCGGCGTCGGCGTCGTGACGATCGCGCCCGGCTACATCCGCACGCCGATGACCGCGCACAACCCGTACCGGATGCCGTTCCTGATGGACGCCGACCGCTTCGCCGCCCGCGCCGCGCGTGCGATCGCACGGCAGCATGCGTTTCGCGTGATTCCGTGGCAGATGGGCGTCGTCGCGAAGGTGCTGCACGTGCTGCCGCGCTGGCTCTACGACCGCCTGTTCGAGAAGGCACCGCGCAAGCCGAAGGCCGGCGCACACTGAACGCGCCAAGCGCACCGGGCATCCGGTGCGCCGTTGTCGGCACCGGGCCGGACTCGGCCGCGCCGTCGTGCCATGCCTACGCAGCGCGCTGCCGCCTTCCGGCCGTACGCAATCGTCGCGCGATGATGCGGCGATCGCGGCGATTTTCGCCGGCCCCGCGTCGATCCCGCCTGTCTCCACTGATGTCTACCGCGTTGGCCCATCGGCCGGCGCTCACCGCCCCGCCGCGCCCGCATCCACCGCCATCCCGCCGCCCCAGCACGCATTCCGCCGCGAACGCAGCCGTTTCTCGGTCAATTCACCGCGTTCCGACGCCTTTTTCCACGCGTCGCGCGCTTTGACGGTATGCTATTCGCCAGCCGCGCCGGCCCCGCTCGCTTCCGGCCGCGCCCGCATCCCGTCACCCAGCAAAAAACACAAGCCACGTGGGAGATCCTATGCACGTCAAGTTGTTCGCCGCGGCCGCGGTCGCCGCCGCTCTCGCCACTCCCGGCCTCGCCGCCGCGAAGCCGCTCACCGTCTGCACGGAATCGAGCCCGGACGGCTTCGACGTCGTGCAGTACAACTCGCTCGTCACGACCAACGCATCGGCCGACGTGATCTTCAACACGCTCGTGTCGTACGACGAAGCCGCGAAGAAGGTCGTGCCCGCGCTCGCCGACAAATGGGACGCCAGCGCCGACGGCCTGACGTACACGTTCCACCTGCGCCCGAACGTTGCCTTCCAGACCACCGACTACTTCAAGCCGAGCCGCCCGCTGAACGCGGACGACGTGGTGTTCACGTTCTCGCGGATGCTCGACGATTCGAACCCGTGGCACAAGGTCGCCGGCGCGAGCGGCTTCCCGCACGCGCAGTCGATGGGCCTCGTGAAGCTGGTGAAGTCGGTCACGAAGGTCGACGACAACACGGTGAAGTTCGTGCTGAACGAGCCGAACGCGACGTTCGTGCCGATCCTGACGATGGGCTTCGCATCGATCTACTCGTCCGAATACGCCGACCAGCTGCTGAAGGCCGGCAAGCAGGCCGACTTGAACGCGAAACCGATCGGCACGGGCCCGTTCGTGCTCAAGAGCTACACGAAGGACGCGCTGATCCGTTACGACGTGAACCCGACCTACTGGGGCGCCAAGCCGAAGGTCGACCGGCTGATCTACGCGATCACGCCCGACGCGTCGGTGCGCATGCAGAAGGTGAAGGCCGGCGAATGCCAGATCGCGCTGTCGCCGAAACCGCAGGACGTGCTCGCCGCGAAGGGCGAAAGCGCGCTGAAGGTCGTGCAGACGCCCGCGTTCATGACCGCGTTCGTCGCGCTGAACACGCAGAAGAAGCCGCTCGACAACGAGAAAGTGCGCGAAGCGCTGAACCTCGCATTCGATCGCACGACCTACCTGAAGGTCGTGTTCGACAACACGGCGACGCCCGCGAACAACCCGTATCCGCCGAACACGTGGAGCTACGCGAAGGACATCGCGCCGTATTCGTACGATCCCGCGAAGGCAAGGCAGCTGCTCGCGCAGGCAGGCTTCCCGAACGGCTTCTCGACGACGATCTGGACGCGTCCGACCGGCAGCGTGCTGAACCCGAACCCGAAGGCCGGCGCGGAACTGCTGCAGGCCGACCTCGCGAAGATCGGCGTGAAGGCCGAAGTGAAGGTGATCGAGTGGGGCGAACTGATCAAGCAGGCGAAGCTCGGCCAGCATGACATGCTGTTCATGGGCTGGGCCGGCGACAATGGCGATCCGGACAACTACCTGTCGCCGCTGTTCAGCTGCAATGCGGTGAAATCGGGCATCAACTTCGCGCGCTTCTGCGATGCGCAGCTCGACAAGCTGATCGCCGACGGCAAGTCGACGGCCGATCAGGCGAAGCGCGCGAAGCTGTACGAAACGGCGCAAAAGATCATCCACGACCAGGCCCTGTGGATTCCGCTCGGCTACCCGACGGCGGCGGCGCTCACGCGCTCGAACGTGAGCGGCTATCACGTCAGCCCGTTCGGCCGCCAGAACTTCACGACGGTCTCCGTGCAGTAACCACGCGTGGCGCGCAAGCGACGGCGGCATCGCCGTTCGCTTGCGGCTCGCGCGCCGCGCTTGCTACACTGCGCGCTCATTCCTCATACCGGACGCCAGTCAAAGTGAACAACTAAGCCTTCCCAAAAATGTTTTCGCCGCCGTGCCAAGCACGCCGCGCGAAGGGTTTCATGCATTTTCGGAGGTGCTTATGGCTGCTGCCACGCCGGCTGGCGCGCTCGTCGCGTTTCATCACGTTTCCTTCCGCTTCGACGACGGCTTCACGCTGTTCGATTCGCTCGACCTCGCCATCGACCGCACGCCGACGGGCATCGTCGGGCGCAACGGCGTCGGCAAGAGCCTGCTCGCGCAATTGATCGCGGGCCGGCGCACACCGCACGCGGGCACGATCGAACGGCACACGCTGGTCGCCTGCGTCGCGCAGCAGCACGACGACGCGCCGAACGACACGCGAACCGTCGCCGAAATCGCCGCGCTCGATGCACCGCTCGCCGCCCTCGCCCGCGTCGCGGACGGCCACGCGGACGCGCCCGACTTCGACCTGATCGGCGCGCGCTGGGATCTGGCCGAGCGGCTGCGCGCGGCGCTCGACGCAGCCGGCCTGCCGGACGTGCGTGCCGATACGCGCGCTCGGACGCTGAGCGGCGGCCAGCGCGCGCGCGTCGCGCTGATCGGTGCGCTGCTGTCGGACGCCGGGCTGCTGGTGCTCGACGAACCGACCAACCATCTCGACGCACCGGGCCGTGCGTGGCTGCGCGCAGCGCTCGACGGCTGGCGCGGCGGCGTCGTCATCGTCAGCCATGACCGCGCGCTGCTCGCGCACGTGCGGCGCATCGTCGAGCTGACGCCGCACGGCGCGCGCGCGTATGGCGGCAACTACGCGCTGTATCGTGCGCAGCGCGACGCGGAACAGGGTGCCGCGCAGGCCGCGCTCGAGCATGCCCGTACGGAGCGCGGACGCGTGAGGCGCCGGCTAGAACGGGAGCACGACACGATCCAGCGCCACGCGGCCGGTTCGCTGCGCGATGCGAAGACGGCCAACCTGTCATCGGGCGCACGTCAGAGCCGCAAGGGTGCGGCGCGCAACATCATGGGTCAGGTCCGGCGTCATCAGAACGACTTCAAGGCGACGCTCGACGAACGCGTACAGGAGGCCGCCGCGCGCGTCGAAGCCGATGCGCCGGTGCTCGTGTCGTTGCCTGGCACCGAGGTCAGCGCACGCCGTCGGCTGTTCACGCTCGATCGAGCGCAATTGCCGTGGTGCGCAGACGCGATCACGTGGTCGGCCAGCGGCCCGGTTCGCATCGCGCTGACGGGCCCGAACGGCTGCGGAAAATCGACGCTGCTGCGGATGCTCGCCGGCGAACTCGCGCCGCGTTCGGGCACCTGCACGACGCACGTGAGCGCCGCGTATCTCGACCAGCGACTCGCGCTGCTCGATCCCGAGCGCTCGATCGTCGAGCAGTTGGGACGCCTCGATACGTCGCTCGCCGAAGGCGACCTGCGCAGCCGGCTCGCGCTGCTGCAGCTCGACGGCGCCCGCGCGACTCAGCCGGCGCAGCGCCTGAGCGGCGGCGAACGGCTGAAGGCCGCGCTCGCGTGTGCGTTGTGGCGCGGTACGCCGGCGCAGATGCTGCTGCTAGACGAGCCGACCAATCACCTCGATCTCGAATCGGTGCGCGCGATCGAAGCCGCACTGGCAGGCTTTCCCGGCGCAATCGTGGCCGCGTCGCACGACGCCGCGTTTCTCGCGGCGCTCGAGCCGACGCACACGATGCAATGGCAGCGCGACGGGTGGCGTTACGAACCCGTCGCGTGACGTGACGCCGCGCGCTCAGCGCGCGGTGCGAAAACGCAGCACGCCGTCGTCGCCCTGCTCGCGCACGAGTTCGCCCGTAAGCCACAGCAGGTTCAGGTGGGCGAGCGCTTCGCCGAGCGCGAACGTCATCTGGTGGATGTCGAGCTCGCGGCGGCGGAACATGATCGGCACGATGTCGGCCGCGCTCGCCGGCTTCTCCGCGCACGCGGCCCGCACTTCGTCGAGCCGCGCGTCGTGGTGGGCGCGCAGTTGCGCGATGCGCGTGCGCACGCCGCGGAACGGCTTGCCGTGCGACGGCAGCACGAGCGTGTCGGGCGCCATCGTCTCGTAGCGGCCGAGCGACTCCAGATACAGCGCGAGCGGGTTCGCCTCCGGTTCGAGATCGAACACGGACACGTTCGTCGAGATGCGCGGCAGCACCATGTCGCCGGAGATCAGCACGCCGTCCGCTTCGCTGTGGAGTGCGCAATGCTCGGGCGAATGGCCGTAGCCGGTGACGACGCACCACGTGCGTGCGCCGATCTTCACCGTATCGCCTTCGCGCAGGCGCCGGTAGCGCGGCGGCACGGCCGGCACGAGATCCGAGTAGTAGCTGCGGCGGCTGCGCAGCTTGTCGAGCGCGGCGGAATCGGTCAGCCCGTGACGCGCGAAGTGATCGGCCGCGGCCGCGCCGCCCGCGTTCGAGCCGTTGCCGGCCGCCATCAGGCAGCCGAACATGTATTCGCCGAGCGTCATCCACAGCCGCACATTCCAGCGGCCCTTGTCGCCGCCCTCGCACAGCCAGTTCGCGAGACCGAAGTGATCGGGGTGGCAGTGCGTGACCAGCACGCGCAGCACCGGCAGCCCGTCGAGATGCCGGTCGAAGATCTGTTCCCAGTGCGTGCGGATCGCGTCCGACGAGATCCCGCAGTCGACGACGGTCCAGCCGGCCTGCCCGTCGATCTCGTCGCGCAGCAGCCAGAGATTGATGTGGTCGAGCGAGAACGGCAGCGGCATGCGCAGCCAGCGCACGCCGGGCGCGACCTCGAACGTGTCGCCCGCGGCAGGCAGCGTGTCGGCGAAGGGATAGTCGAGTTGGTGTTCCAGGGCATTCATCGGTGGGGCGTCTCGTCGTTATCGTTGCAGTACGGTTGCCGATGCGGATGCGAAAGCGCCGCCGCGGGCATCGCGTCGATTCTATCGCCGTCGCGCGAAACGCGTGCCCGGCACGCGCTCGCCGGGCAAAAAAAGTTCGTGCCAGAATCGGTTCCGTACCCGTATCTTTACGCGAAGATGCACCGAACGGCACTCAACGGCGAATAACCTGCACATTGACGACGCTCGATACCGCACCGCGAAAGTCATTGAATCGCCGACTTGGGCGCTAAAATGGCGACTGCTTACAGCCCCTCTTGAACGAGCCTGCACGCAATGAATCACTTCCCCAAGCTGCTGTCGTCGCAGATCGGTTTCGACGTCGCCCAGACGATGCTCGAATACTTCGACCGCCACTACCGGATCTTCCGGGAGGCTGCCGTCGAAGCGAAGACCCTATACGAGCGCACCGACTGGCACGGACTGCAGCGGCTAGCGCGCGAGCGGATCACGTCGTACGACGATCGCGTGAAGGAATGCGTCGAGGTGCTGCAGGACGAATACGACGCGGAAGACATCGACGACGAGGTGTGGCAGCAGATCAAGCTGCACTACATCGGCCTGCTCACGTCGCACCGGCAGCCCGAATGCGCGGAAACGTTCTTCAATTCGGTGTGCTGCAAGATCCTGCATCGCTCGTATTTCAGCAACGATTTCATCTTCGTGCGGCCCGCGATCTCGACCGAATATCTCGAGAACGACGAGCCGGCCGCGAAGCCGACCTATCGCGCGTACTACCCGGCCACCGACGGGCTCGCGGCCACGCTCGAGCGCATCGTCACGAACTTCCAGCTGGAGCCGCCGTTCGAGGATCTCGCGCGCGACATCGGCTGCGTGATGCAGGCGATCACCGACGAATTCGGCCAGTTCGAAGAAGCGCCGAATTTCCAGATCCACGTGCTGTCGTCGCTGTTCTTCCGCAACAAGAGCGCGTACATCGTCGGCCGCATCATCAATGCCGATCGCGTGCTGCCGTTCGCGGTGCCGATCCGTCACGTGCGGCCGGGCGTGCTCGCGCTCGACACCGTGCTGCTGCGCCGCGACCAGCTGCAGATCATCTTCAGCTTCTCGCACTCGTATTTCCTCGTCGACATGGGCGTGCCGTCCGCGTATGTGGATTTCCTCTGCACGATCATGCCGGGCAAGCCGAAGGCCGAGATCTACACGTCGGTCGGGCTGCAGAAGCAGGGCAAGAACCTGTTCTACCGCGACCTGCTGCACCATCTGTCGCACTCGAGCGACCGCTTCATCATCGCGCCCGGGATCAAGGGCCTCGTGATGCTCGTGTTCACGCTGCCGTCGTTCCCGTACGTGTTCAAGATCATCAAGGATCACTTCCCGCCCCCGAAGGAAACGACGCGCGCGCAGATCATGGAGAAGTACCAGCTCGTGAAGCGCCACGACCGCCTCGGGCGGATGGCCGACACGCTCGAATATTCGAGCGTCGCCCTGCCGATCGCGCGGCTCGACCATGCGCTCGTGCGCGAACTGGAGAAGGAAGTGCCGTCGCTGCTCGAATACGAGGACGGCAACCTCGTGATCAGGCACCTGTATATCGAACGCCGGATGACGCCGCTGAACCTGTTCCTGCAGAACGGCACCGATGCGGACATCGAGCACGGCGTGAAGGAGTACGGCAACGCGGTGAAGGAATTGATGAAGGCCAACATCTTCCCCGGCGACATGCTGTACAAGAATTTCGGCGTCACGCGCCACGGCCGCGTCGTGTTCTACGACTACGACGAAATCGAATACCTGACCGACTGCAACGTGCGGCGCGTGCCGCCGCCGCGCAATGAAGAAGACGAGCTGTCCGGCGAACCGTGGTATACCGTCGGCCCGCACGACATCTTTCCGGAAACCTACGGACCGTTCCTGCTGGGCGACCCGCGCGTGCGCTCGGTGTTCATGAAGCATCACGCGGACTTTTTCGAACCCGCGCTGTGGCAGGCAAGCAAGGACAAGCTGCTGCAGGGCGAGCTGCCCGACTTTTACCCGTACGACGTGTCGATGCGCTTTCGCGTGCGCTATCCCGCACGCTTCGACGCGACGGATGCCCATGACGGGGAAGGCGACGCGCAGCGCGCCGCCTGACGCCCGAGCACCTCGAACCCGTTATCGACCCGATTTCCGCCAACGGAATCCACTCCGATGAATACCCAAGACAATCCGCTTTCACACCTGTTCGACAACAACGACGCCTGGGTCAAGCGCCAGCTCGCCGAGGATCCGGATTTCTTCGCGCGCCTGGCCGACCAGCAAGCGCCGGAATATCTGTGGATCGGCTGCTCGGATTCGCGCGTGCCCGCGAACCAGATCATCGGCCTGCCGCCGGGCGAAGTGTTCGTTCACCGTAACATTGCGAACGTCGTCGTGCACAGCGACCTGAACTGCCTGTCGGTGATCCAGTTCGCGGTCGACATCCTGCGCGTGAAGCACATCATGGTCGTCGGCCACTACGGCTGCTCGGGCGTGAACGCGGCGCTGCACAACCGGCGCGTCGGCCTCGCCGACAACTGGCTGCACCACGTGCAGGACGTGCGCGAGCGTCACGCGGCGCTGCTCGACGAATGGCCGGTCGGCGAAGCGCGCTATCGCCGCCTGATCGAGCTGAACTCGATCGAACAGGTCGTCAACGTGTGCCGCACGACGATCGTCAACGACGCGTGGGCGCGCGGCCAGTCGCTCACCGTGCACGGGCTCGTGTACGGCGTGCACGACGGGCGCATGCGCAACCTCGGGATGGCCGTATCGAGCTTCGAAGCGCTCGATACGACCTACCGGCGCTGCGTCGCGGCGCTCACCGCGCGCGGCCAGCATGCACCCGACAACGACATGGTTGCCGCGGACGCGGCACGGCTCGACGGCGTCGCACCGGCGGTCGCCGATACGCTGAAGCCGTGTGGCGACGCGAAGTAAGCGGCGCGGACGCCGCTTCCGGCAGTCAAGGCCGCATGCCCGGGCGCGGCGATCCCCGCGGGCACGAACTGATCTGACACCGGCACCGCCGCCTCGGCGGTGCAACGAAAAGGAGCGGCGAACATGAAAACCGTACTGATCGTCGGCGCATCGCGCGGCTTGGGGCGCGAATTCGTCCGGCAATACCGGCGCGACGGCTGGAACGTGATCGCCACCGCGCGCGACGACGCGTCGCTCGCCGCGCTGCGCGAGCTCGGCGCGCACGCGCATGCGCTCGACATCGCTCAGCCCGAGCAGATCGCAGCGCTCGGCTGGAAGCTCGACGGCGAACGGCTCGACGCGGCGGTGGTCGTGTCCGGCGTCTACGGGCCGCGCACCGAAGGCGTCGAAACGATCGCCTCCGAGGATTTCGACGCGGTCATGCATACGAACGTGCGCGGGCCGATGCAGTTGCTGCCGATCCTGCTGCCGCTCGTCGAGGACGCGCGCGGCGTGCTGGCGGTCATGTCGAGCCGGATGGGCAGCATCGCCGAGGCGACCGGCACGACCGGCTGGCTGTATCGCGCGAGCAAGGCCGCGCTGAACGACGTGCTGCGCATCGCGTCGCTGCAGACGCGCCACGCCGCGTGCATCTCGCTGCATCCCGGCTGGGTGCGCACCGACATGGGCGGCTCGCAGGCCGCGATCGATCCGGAAACGAGCGTCACCGGCATGCGCCGCGTGATCGCCGAAGCCGGCGCGGACATCTCGCAGGCCAACGGCCGATTCTTCCAGTACGACGGCGTCGAGCTGAGCTGGTAAGCCGGACTCACAACCCTGCGTCGTTAATTCACGATTCGCATGACTTCGAACCGACCTGACGAGTGCCCGTGCGGCGGCGCGTCCCCCGCTGCCGCCGGCAAAGCGCCGGCCCCGCGTTATGCGGCCTGCTGCGGCCGCTTCATCGACGGCGGCGAAGCCGCACCCACCGCGCTCGAATTGATGCGTTCGCGGTACAGCGCGTACGTGCTCGGCGCAACCGACTACCTGCGCGCGACCTGGGCCGCGCGCACCTGCCCGGCCGATCTCGATGCCGACCCCGATGCGCCCGACGTCCCGCGCTGGCTCGGTCTCGCCGTCAAGCGTCATGCGCCGCTCGACGAACGGCACGCGGAGGTCGAATTCGTGGCCCGCTACAAGATCGGCGGGCGTGCATACCGGCTTCACGAAACCAGCCGTTTCGAGCGCGACGAGCACGGTTTCTGGCGCTATGTCGACGGTGAAGTAAGTGAACGCTGACAAATAGTTGCCATGTCAGACGCCGGGTAATTCCCGCATTGCACAACCCGAATTTGTCGGGCTACGATGACCTTCGAATTGGTCATGTTGCATGGCAGGGCTTACGAATGGCGTTCAGCAAGGTATTGGTGGGATGGATGGCGGCCTGCGCGCTGTCGGCCGCTCAGGCCGCTACGCTGCCGAACGCAAATGGCGACACATCCGCGGCAAACGGATCGCTCGCCCATGCCGAGCGTTTCGACTACGGCGATTCGGGTCTCCCGCAGGTCGCCGCGAACCTCAACGAGCAGATCATCAGCATTCCGGCCGATGCGTCGGGCTCCGTGATGCTCGAGGCCACGCTGTTCAAGCCGAACGGCCCCGGCCCGTTCCCGCTCGTCGTCTTCAACCACGGCAAGAACACCGGCGATCTGCATCTGCAGCCGCGCAGCCGTCCGGTCGCGTTCGCGCGCGAATTCGTGCGCCGCGGCTATGCGGTCATCGCGCCGAACCGCCAGGGCTTCGCCGGTTCGGGCGGCACGTACCAGCAGGAAGGCTGCAACGTCGAGAAGAACGGCCTCGCACAGGCCGCCGACGTCGCCGCGACGATCCGCTACATGTCTCGCCAGTCGTACATCGACCCGTCGCGCATCGTCGTCGCGGGCACGTCGCACGGCGGCCTCGTGTCGGTCGCGTACGGCACCGAAGCGGCGCCCGGCGTGCGCGGCATCATCAACTTCTCCGGCGGGCTGCGCCAGGATCTCTGCGACGGCTGGCAGCGCAATCTCGTCGACGCGTTCGACCAGTACGGCGCGCATACGGCCGTGCGTTCGCTGTGGCTGTACGGCGACAACGATTCGGTGTGGACGCCGGCGCTCGTCGCGCAGATGCACGACGCGTACGTGTCGCACGGCACGCAGGCGCAATTCATCGATTACGGCCGCTACAAGGACGATGCGCACCGGCTGATCGTCGATCGCGACGGCGTGCCCGTGTGGTGGCCGGCCGTGCATGCGTTCCTCGCCGAGCTGAACCTGCCGACGTCGGTGCGCTACGCGGTCGCCAACCCGCACGAGCCGAATGCGACCGGCTACGCGTCGATCGATGCCGTCGACGCGGTGCCGTTCCTCGACGAGGCCGGCCGCGAAGGCTATCGTCACTTCCTGAGCCAGCATCCGAGCCGCGCGTTCGCGGTGTCGGCCGAAGGCGCCTGGTCGTGGGCCGAAGGCGGCGACGACCCGATGGCGCTCGCGCTCGACAACTGCACGAAGCAGGGTGCGGGCGCATGCCGGCTGTATGCGGTCAACGAGCGCGTCGTGTGGAACGCGACGCAGACGGCCGACAACGGCGACGGCAACCCACAGCACGACGCCGATACGCGCGCGCTGGCTTCGCGCTGATACGGGACGCGCGACGCGCCGCCAGTGCGCGTCTTTTCAGCGTCCGCCGCCCCTTCCCCGTTTCGCGAACGCTCGCGTCCAACCCGCGACGACGTTCGCGCGCGCCCGGTGTCACGTGAGCCGCCCACGCCCCTCCTGCGGCGACTTGCGCGGGCCGGCCTCATCGCCTTTCCCGAACGGCTGAGGCGCCCGATTCAGCACACCATGCGTCCATCGCAGCACGCATGCCGCCCGGCTTCGCGCCCTTTTTCACTTCCCGCCCTTTTTTTTCACGACCGGGCGCCCGCCTGCCCCACGATTTTTTTCTGTCGGGGGGTGTCACTCGAACGTCGTCATCTGCGGTCATTTCGGGGCATCTGGCGCGTACCGTTCCGAGCGGCCCCGATCTGCGCCGAACTCCCGTCCGGCAAGGCTTTGCGGCGTTTGTAACCAGTAGTGCAACGGGCGGCGGAACACGCTAATCTCAGCGCGTTTTCGTCTGTCGCCGCGCGGTATCGCGTTCGATACCCGCCGCCGTTTTACCCCCGGAGTTGCCTTGAGTACGCCAGCCACCGACGACTGGGTCGCGCGCAGCCTGCGCGCGGTCTGGCATCCCTGCACCCAGATGAAGCACCACGAGCGCCTGCCGCTCATCCCCGTCGCGCGCGGCGCGGGCGTATGGCTATACGACCGCGACGGGCGCCGCTACTTCGACGCGATCAGTTCGTGGTGGGTGAACCTGTTCGGCCATGCGAACCCGGACATCAACGCAGCGCTGAAGGACCAGCTCGACACGCTCGAGCACGCGATGCTCGCGGGCTGCACGCACGAGCCGGCGATCGAGCTCGCCGAGCGCCTGCACGCGCTCACCGCGCGCACGCTCGGGCATGCGTTCTTCGCGTCGGACGGCGCGTCGGCCGTCGAGATCGCGCTGAAGATGAGCTTCCACGCGTGGCGCAACCGCGGCCGCGCGGACAAGCGCGAATTCGTGTGCGTCGCGAACAGCTATCACGGCGAGACCATTGGCGCGCTCGGCGTGACCGACGTCGCGCTGTTCAAGGATGCGTACGATCCGCTGATCCGCAATGCGCACGTGGTCGCGTCGCCCGACGCGCGCGGCGCGCTGCCGGGCGAGACGGCCGCCGACGTCGCGGGCCGCGCGCTCGACGACGTGCGGCGCCTGTTCGCGGAACGCGCCGACCGGATCGCCGCGCTGATCGTCGAGCCGCTCGTACAGTGCGCGGCCGGCATGGCGATGCACGATCCGTCGTACGTGCGCGGACTGCGCGCGCTGTGCGACGAATTCGGCGTGCACCTGATCGCCGACGAGATCGCGGTCGGCTGCGGCCGCTCCGGCACCTTCTTCGCATGCGAGCAGGCCGGCGTCTGGCCCGATTTCCTGTGCCTGTCGAAAGGCATCAGCGGCGGTTACCTGCCGCTGTCGCTCGTGCTCACGCGCGACGACGTGTTCGCGGCGTTCTACGACGACGACACGACGCGCGGCTTCCTGCACTCGCATTCGTACACCGGCAACCCGCTCGCGTGCCGCGCGGCGGTCGCGACGCTCGACCTGTTCGCGCGCGACGACGTGCTCGCGGCCAACACGCGCAAGTCGGCGGCGATGCGCGCGGCACTCGCGCCGCTCGACGCGCACCCGCAGGTGCGCCACCTGCGCGAACGCGGCACGCTGTTCGCATTCGACGTCGCGCTCGACGGCGATGCGGCACGCGGCTTCTCGCGGCGCTTCTTCGAACGGGCGCTCGAACGCGAACTGCTGCTGCGCCCGATCGGCACGACCGTGTACCTGATGCCGCCGTATGTGATGAGCGACGACGACATCGCGTGGCTTGCGCAACGCACGCGCGACACGCTCGACGCGACGCTCGCGGAGGGGGTGCGATGAATCGATCGGTGCCTGAAACGACCACGCCGCTGCTCGACACGCTGCAGCGCGGCCTCGCCGAACTCGACGCGCAAGGGCTGCGCCGCGTGCGCCGCACCGCCGACACCGCATGCGACGCGCACATGCGCGTCGACGGCCGCGACATCGTCGGCTTCGCGAGCAACGACTACCTCGGCCTCGCCGCGCACCCGGCGCTCGTCGCCGCGTTCGCCGAAGGCGCGCAGCGCTACGGCTCCGGCAGCGGCGGCTCGCATCTGCTCGGCGGGCACTCGCGCGCGCACGCGACGCTCGAGGACGAACTCGCCGGCTTCGCGGGCGGCTTCTCCGATGCGCCGCGCGCGCTGTACTTCAGCACCGGCTACATGGCGAACCTCGCCGCGATGACCGCGCTGACGGCGAAGCACGCGACGATCTTCTCCGACGCGCTGAATCACGCATCGCTGATCGACGGGATCCGGCTGTCGCGTGCGAACGTGCAGGTCTACCCGCATGCGGACACGGCCGCGCTCGCCGCGCTGCTCGAAGCGTCCGATGCGGAAACGAAACTGATCGTCAGCGATACCGTGTTCAGCATGGACGGCGACATCGCGCCGCTCGCCGAACTCGTCGCGCTGGCGGAGCGCCATGGCGCATGGCTCGTCGTCGACGACGCGCACGGCTTCGGCGTGCTCGGCCCGCAGGGGCGCGGCGCGCTCGCGGCCGCCGCACTGCGCTCGCCGAACCTCGTGTACGTTGGCACGCTCGGCAAGGCCGCCGGCGTCGCGGGGGCGTTCGTCGTCGCGCACGAGACGGTGATCGAATGGATGATCCAGCGCGCGCGCAGCTACATCTTCACGACGGCCGCGCCGCCGGCCGTCGCGCATGCCGTATCGGCAAGCCTGAAGGTGATCGGCAGCGACGAAGGCGACGCACGGCGCACGCACCTGGCCGCGCTGATCGAGCGCACGCGCGCGCTGCTGCACAAGACGCGCTGGCAGCCGGTCGATTCGCACACCGCCGTGCAGCCGCTCGTGATCGGCAGCAACGACGCGACGCTCGCCGCGATGCGCTCGCTCGACGCGCACGGCCTGTGGGTGCCCGCGATCCGGCCGCCGACGGTGCCGGCCGGCACGTCGCGGCTACGCATCTCGCTGTCGGCCGCGCATTCGTTCGACGATCTCGCGCGGCTCGAAGCCGCGCTCACCGAAGCCAGCGAGCAGGCAGCATGAACGCGCCCCTGTCCCTTTTCGTCACCGGCACCGACACCGAGATCGGCAAGACCTTCGTATCGGCCGCGATGTTGCACGGCTTCGCGCGCCACGGGCTGCGCGCGGCCGCGCTGAAACCCGTCGCGGCCGGCGCGTATGAGCGCGACGGCGTGTGGCGCAACGAAGACGCGGACCAGCTCGATGCGGCCGCGAACGTCGTGCTGCCGCCCGAGCTGCGCACGCCGTTCCTGCTGAAGGCACCCGCGGCCCCGCACATCGTCGCCGCGCAGGAAGGCGTGACGCTCGACATCGACACGATCGTCGCGAGCCACCGCGAAGCGCTGACGCGTGCGGACGTCGTCGTCGTCGAAGGCGTCGGCGGCTTCCGCGTGCCGCTCAACGACACGCAGGACACGGCCGATCTCGCGGTCGCGCTCGGCCTGCCCGTCGTGCTCGTCGTCGGCATGCGGCTAGGCTGCATCAGCCACGCACTGCTGACCGCCGACGCGATTCGCCAGCGCGGCCTCACGCTTGCGGGCTGGGTCGCGAACCACGTCGATCCGGCCATGACGTATGCCGACGAGAACGTCGCGACGATCCGCGACTGGCTCGCGCGCGAGCATCGCGCGCCGCTGCTGGGCCGCATCGCGCACATGCGCCCGGCCGCCCCCGAATCCGCCGCGGCGATGCTCGACATCGCCGCGCTCGTCGATACGCTGCGCACCGCGCAACATTGACGCCCCCATCCCCGAATCCACGACAGGAAAACCACCATGACCCAAGCCCAGACCGCCGCCGTGCAACCCGACGCGATCCCCGTGGCCGCACCGACGCCGCAGCGCTGGCGCGTCGCCGACGTCGTCGCGCTGTTCGAGCTGCCGTTCAACGACCTGATGTTCCGCGCGCAGCAGGTGCACCGCGAGCACTTCGACGCGAACGCGGTGCAGCTGTCGACCCTGCTGTCGATCAAGACGGGCGGCTGCGAGGAAGACTGCGGCTACTGCTCGCAGTCTTCGCATCACGACACGGGCCTGAAGGCCGAGAAGCTGATGGACGTCGATACGGTGCTCGACGCCGCGCGTGCGGCCAAGGCGAACGGCGCAAGCCGCTTCTGCATGGGTGCGGCGTGGCGTAACCCGAAGGAGCGTCACATGCCGGCGCTGACCGAGATGGTGCGCGGCGTGAAGGAGCTCGGGCTCGAGACCTGCATGACGCTCGGCATGCTCGAGGACGAGCAGGCGCAACAGCTCGCGAACGCCGGCCTCGACTACTACAACCACAACCTCGACACGTCGCCGGAGTTCTACGGCCAGGTGATCTCGACACGCACGTACCAGGATCGCCTCGACACGCTCGACCGCGTGCGCGACGCGGGCATCAACGTGTGCTGTGGCGGCATCATCGGCATGGGCGAATCGCGCCGCGAACGCGCAGGCCTGATCTCGCAGCTCGCGAACCTGAACCCCTACCCGGAATCGGTGCCGATCAACAACCTCGTCGCGATCGAAGGCACGCCGCTCGAAGGCACCGCGCCGCTCGACCCGTTCGAGTTCGTGCGCACGATCGCGGTTGCGCGCATCACGATGCCGAAGGCTGTCGTGCGCCTGTCGGCCGGCCGCGAGCAACTCGACGACGCGATGCAGGCGATGTGCTTCCTCGCGGGCGCGAACTCGATGTTCTACGGCGACCAGTTGCTGACCACGAGCAACCCGCAGACGCAGCGCGACCGCGCGCTGTTCGAACGCCTCGGCATCCGCGCGAGTCAGGCCGACGCGCTGGTGGAGAACGCGTAAGCGATTGCTTCGCGCAGCGCCTGCACATGAAGAAGCCGAGGCATGCCTCGGCTTTTTTTCATCCCGCGGACCCGTCCTGAAACAGGCTGCGCTGCGCGTCGTGCCCCTCGAGCGCCTGCTCTCCCGTGCGCGGTTTCGGTGTGCACGTCACACGTGCGCCGCCGCGCCGTCGAGTGCCGCGCGCACGCGCCCGACCTGCTGTTCGTCGACGGGCGCCAGCACCTCGCCGCGCGGCCGAACGCCCGAGCCGAAATGCACAGCGCGTACGCCGGTGGCGAGCACGAAATCGCCGATCGCATCGACCGTGAGCCCCGAGCCGGCCAGCACCGTGCACGTCGAGCCGGCTGCCTGCCGCACCAGGCGCGTGATCGTCGCAGCTGCGTCGAGCACCGACGGACGGCCGCCGGAAGTCAGCACCGACGTGACGGCCGGCACGCGCAGCAGCGCGTCGAATGCGGCATTCAGATCCCGCGACACGTCGAACGCGCGATGGAACGTCAGGTCGCGCCCGTTCGCAGCGGCCGCGATCCGCGCGAGCGCGTCGAGGTCGACGTCGCCGCGCGCATCGAGCGCGCCGAACACGACGCCGTTCGCGCCGGCCGCAACGGCCGCACGCACGTCGCGCTCGATCACGCGCAGATCGTCGGCGTCGTAGACGAACGAGCGGCTGTGCGGGCGCACGATCACGTTGACGGGAATCGGCACGGCGGCCACGACGGCCTCGATCAGGCCGATGCTCGGCGTGAGCCCGCCTTCGCTGATCGCGGTCACGAGCTCGAGCCGGTCGGCGCCCGCGCGGGCGGCGGCCTTCGCGTCGCCAACGGTCGTGGCGATCACTTCGAGGAGGACGGAGGAAGCGGCGGTTCGGTTCATCGGCGGCTCGCGAATCGTCAGGACAATTCGCGCATCCTAGTGGTCTGCGTCAAACAGATTGCATCTTATTCAGTTTGGCCCTGGCACGCGTGACTTTCGCGAGGATGTCGGAGGCTTTTGCTGTCCAGATGAATGGTTTCGGATGACGATTGTGCTTCTGCACGTACTGTTCGATTGTGCTGACCAATTCGGGTACCGAGCGGAACGCCGCACGTCGCAACTGGTTCACTGATAAGTCACGAAAGAAGCGTTCGACCATGTTGAGCCAAGAGGCACTGGTGGGCGTGAAATGCATGTGGAATCGCGGGTGCTTGGCAAGCCATGCCTGTACCTCGGGGTGCTTATGGGTTGCATAGTTGTCAGCGATCAAATGCAGCTCCTTGTCCTTGGGCGTGTTGCGATCGATCTTGCGCAAGAAGCTCAACCACTCCTGGTGACGATGTTTAGTCTGGCACTGGCCAATGACACTGCCATCGAGCGTGTTCATCGCGGCAAACAGCGTCGTCACACCATGGCGCTTGTAATCGTGCGTCATCGTTTGAGCGCGACCTCGCTTGAGCGGCAAGCCCGGCTGGGTCCGATCAAGTGCCTGGATCTGGGACTTCTCATCGCAGCACAGGACCAAGGCGTGCTCCGGGGGATCGAGATACAGCCCGACGATGTCCTCGAGTTTCTCGGCAAAGTGCTTGTCGTTCGATACCTTGAAGCTCTCTAACCGATGCGGCTTGAGGCCATGCGCCTGCCAGATGCGCCGCACGCTCGCCTCACTTATGCCGGCCACCGCTGCCATGCTGCGTGTGCTCCAATGCGTCGCGTTATCCGGACGTTGCTGCGTCGTCAGTGCCACAACGGTCTTGACCTTGCGCGCGGAGATCTTCGGCTTGCGCCCGGGTCGCGTCTCATCCCGCTCGATCCCCGTCACACCGTCAGCTATAAAGCGAGCGCGCCAGCGTGCGACCGTGCCTCGCCAGATAGCCAGGTCCGCACTGATCTCTTTATCTGTCTTTCCCTGCGCTGCGAGCAAAATCATCTTGGCGCGCTCAGCCAGTCGAACCGGAATCGTCCGGCCAGTAGCCCACGTCTTTAACTGTTTGCGCTGTGCTTCACTTAGCTCAACTTTCGCCGCGATTCGCATGAGTTCTCCCTCCGTATCAAGGAGACTCGTAAACCGCGATTAAGTTGCATTATTTGTGACGCACTACACTAGCCGAGCGGCGTGAACGGCGCCAGCATGCCGGGCGCGCTATGCGCCGCCGACCTCCTCGTCGCCCCAGTCGATATCGCCGCACAGCACGTGCTGCGCATCGCCGATGCGCACGGCCACCGACAGCGTCACGCACGGCTGCGCCTCGTTGATCGACAGGTACGGGCGCGTCACCTGCACGCGCCCCGGCTCGGCGATCGCCGTGCGGAAATACGGCCGGCGCAGCCAGTTCGCACCCTGCGCATCCGCGAGCGGCGAAAAGCGCGCTTCGGCGAGCGCACGATCCGCGCGCAGCACGACGTTGCGGCCCGACTGGCGGCCCCGCGCGTCGAGCAGGAAGCAGCGCGACGCATCGTCGAGCGCGAGGAAATTCCAGCACACCTCGTCGAGCGGCTCGCCGGCCGCCAGCCGCTCGGCCGCGCGCTCGAATGCGCGCAGGTATGGCGCGAGCCGCTGCGCGTCGCGCCGCTCGCGCGCCTCGGTCTGCTGACGGAAGCGCTCGGTCAGCTCGCCGATGCAGCCGGTCGCCGCCGCGCTGTCGGGCAGCCCGGGCGCCGGGCGGCCAAAGTAGTAGCCCTGCACGAAATCGGCCTCGCACGACAGCGCGATCTGCGCGTCGTGCTCGGTCTCGATCCCCTCGACGAGCACGAGCTTGCCGGCCTCGTGCAGCAGCGTGACGAGCCCGTGCAGGATCGCGGTGAGCCCGGTGCGGTGCGCCGCGTGCGACAGCATGATCCGGTCGAGCTTCACGATGTCCGGATTCAGTTGCCAGATCCGCTCGAGATTCGAGTGGCCCGCACCGAAATCGTCGAGCGCGATCAGGAAGCCCTGCGCGCGGAATGCGCGCACGGCGTCGGCGAGCCGCTCGACGTCGTCCGCGCGCTGTTCGAGCACTTCGAGCACGACGCGCCGCGGCGGCATGCCGAGGCGCTTCAGGTTCGCGAGCAGCGCGGCGGCCTGGAACGGGTCGGTGAGCACCTCGGGATGCACGTTGAGAAACAGCCACTCGCGCTCGGCGCCGAGCAACCCGAAGTTCTCGAGATGCAGCGCCTGCGCGAGCCGGTCGAGTTGCAGCAGTTCGCCCCGGCGCGCGGCCTCGCCGAACACGTCGAGCGGCGACACCGCGCGGTCGAGCCCGTCATGCGCGCGCAACAGCGCCTCGTAACCCACCGCGCGCTGGTGCGACAGGCTGAAGATCGGCTGGAACACGGTCGTGAGCGTCAGGTCGCGATACTGCGTCGCCAGACGCTCGAGGCCGGAGCTCATCTCCCGCTCGAAACGGTACGGCGACGCGGCGGCCGGACGCTCCTGTTGCTCGATCGTCATACCTTCCTCCTCGTGATGCAGTCGAATGCGGCTGACGAACGATACGGCGCACGCAATGTCATGGTGTAACCCTCGGTTGCCCGGCCCATGCCGGACGGCAGACAAGCATCAAGCAAGCTCCGTGCAAGCCGTGGACGCATGCGCCGCGCGCGCACACGGCGTCTTCGCCCCATCGTGACGCACGCCAGATGCACCGTTTCAGTGCGCACGCACCGGCGCACTCGAGCGCGCCCGTCACGCCGTCACGCTACACTCCGTACGGTCGTTTCATTCTGCACGCTTGCCGTATCGATGGAAATCGTCTTCACCGTCCTGATCCTCTTGCTCACCGTCGCGCTGTCCGGCGCGATCACGCGCGTGCTGCCGTTGCGGCTGCCGCTGCCGCTGATGCAGATCGCGTTCGGCGCGATGCTCGCGTGGCCGAAGCTCAACCTGCACGTCACGTTCGATCCCGAAATCTTCATGCTGCTGTTCATTCCGCCGCTGCTGTTCGCGGACGGCTGGCGGATTCCGAAACGCGAGCTGTACCTGCAGCGCCGCGCGATCCTGATGCTCGCGTTCGGGCTCGTGTTCATGACGGTACTCGCAGTGGGGTACTTCGCGCACTGGCTGATACCCGAGTTGCCGCTGCCGATCGCGTTCGCGCTCGCGGCCGTGCTGTCGCCGACCGATGCGGTCGCGCTGTCGGGCATCGCCGGCCGTGGCCGCATCCCGCCGCAACTGATGCACATCCTCGAAGGCGAGGCGCTGATGAACGACGCGTCCGGCCTCGTCGCGCTGAAGTTCGCGGTCGCGGCCGCGCTCACCGGCATGTTCTCGCTGCGCGAAGCGTCGGTCACGTTCGTGATCGTCGCGGCCGGCGGGCTCGCGACGGGGGCGGTCGTGTCGTGGGTGTTCAGCGCGCTGTCGACGCGCTTCCTGAACGCCGAGCAGGAAGGCGATCCGGCCCCGGGCATCGTGATGACGCTGCTCGTGCCGTTCGCCGCCTATCTGTTCGCCGAGCACCTCGACCTGTCGGGCGTACTCGCGGCCGTGTCGGCCGGGATGATGATGAACTACACGAGCTTCTCGCGTAAAAGCACGGTCGCGTCGCGCGTGCGTGCCGAAAGTACGTGGGCGATGATCGAGTTCGTGTTCAACGGCATGGTGTTCATCATGCTGGGGCTGCAGTTGCCGCACATCATCGGCCGCGCGCTGGTCGATGCGCACCACACGAGCGACGCGCTCGTCGGCCGGATGATCTTCAACGTGTGCGCGATGATGCTCGCGCTGTATGCGATCCGCTTCACGTGGGTGTGGCTGCTGCGCTGGATCGCGAGCCGCCGCGCGGCACGCCAGGGCCTCGCGGGCACGATGGCCGGCATCCGCACGATCGCGGTGATGACGGTAGGCGGCGTGCGCGGCGCGGTCACGCTCGCGGGCGTGCTGTCGATTCCCGTCGCGCTGTCCGACGGCGCGCCGCTGCCCGGACGCGACACCGCAATCTTCGTCGCGTCGGCCGTGATTCTCGGCTCGCTGATCGTCGCGGTGATCGGCCTGCCGCTGCTGCTGCGCGGCGTGCGCTCGACGCGCAACCCGCTTGCCGACGAAGAACGCACCGCCCGCGCGGCGGCCGCGCAGGCCGCGATCCGCGCGATCGATTCGTCGCACGACGCGATCTCGGTCGATCTCGACGAATCGGGCGCCGCCCGCTGCGCCGACATCTCCGCACGCGTGATGGACCAGTACCGCCGCCGCCTCGCCGCACTCGCCGAGGACGGCCCCACGCCGCGCGCGGAAGCAAAGCAGGCCGAAACGATGGAACTCCAGATGCGGATCGCGGCCGTGCGCGCGGAACGTTCGGTGCTGTACCGGCTGCGCAGCGAAAGCAAGATTTCAGATGAGACGCTGACGAAGCTGATCCGCGAGATCGACCTGTCGGAAACGGCGCTGTCGACGCGCAAGAAAGGCATCGTCTGAACACGGCGCACGCGGTGCCGCTGCCCGGCCGGCCATAAAAAACGGCGACGCGCGAGCGTCGCCGTTTTCACATCCGCCGCGCGTTCGCGTTACTTCGCGACGACGACCGGAATCCCCTTCAGCATCCCGGCGCCCTTCATCCCGTCGACGGCATGCTGCACGGCCGCGCTGGTCGCCGCGTCGATGCCGAGCTGCAACGCGAGCTCGCGCTCCGCGCGCTTCACGCCGGCGAGATTGCGCACCTTCACGTGACCGAAGCCGCGCACGCGGGCGTGCAGGTCGGCCAGTTGCGCGACCTGCGCCGCATTGGCCGCGCTCGTCACGGCGAGCGCGCGCGCGAGCGTCGTCTCGTAGTCGTCCGCGAGCGCACGCTCCATCCTGCGCTCGGCAGTGCGGCCGAACGGATCGAGCCACGTGCCGCGCAGGCTGCGCACGCGCGCCAGCGTTCCGAGCACCGGCCACATCCACTGGCCGAACACGCGTTTCTTCGGCGCGCTGCCGTCGCTGCCCGCCTTCGCGACCGTCGGCGGTGCGAGGTTGAACTTCACGCGATAGTCTTGCCCCGGCACGCCTTCGAACTGCGCTTCGAGCGCGGTACGGAACGTGCCGTCCGCGTAGAGCCGCGCGACCTCGTATTCGTCCTTCACCGCGAGCAGCCGGTAGAACGTCGTCGCGACTGCACGCGTCAGCGCATCGTCGCCTTTCGCGCGCGCCGCGTTCACGAGCGCACGGTAGCGTTCGACGTAACGCGCGCCGCCGTATGCATCGAGACGCGCCTCGCGATCGGCGATCAGCTCGGCGAGCGTCTGCGGGGCCGCTTGCGCGGCCACCGCGTGACGCGCATTCCACAATGCGTCGAGGCCTGCCGCGTCGCCGGCCGCCATCCGGCCGATCGAGAACGCGAGCTTGTTCATCGGCACCGCGACGTTGTTCAGCTCGATCGCGCGCATCATCGCGGCGAGCGACACCGGCACGAGGCCGAGCTGCCATGCGTAACCGAGCATCAGGATGTTCGCGCCGATCCGGTCGCCGAGGAATTTCGCGGCGAGCGCCTGCGCGTCGCAGCTCGACAGGTAGCCGTCGCCGGCCGCGTGATGCATCTTTTCGAGCAGGGCGTCCGCATGCAGGTTCGCGTCGGGGTCCTGCACGAACGATGCGTTCGGAATCCGGTGCGTATTGACGACGATCCGCGAACGCTGGTGGCGCACCGTCTGCAGCGCCTCGGCGCTCGCGCCGACGACCATGTCGCAGGCGAGCAGCACGTCGGCCTGCTGCGTGTCGATGCGCACCTGATTCAGCCACCGGTCGCTCGACGCGATGCGCACGAACGACAGCACCGAGCCGCCCTTCTGCGCGAAGCCCATGAAGTCGAGCACCGACGCGCTCTTGCCTTCGAGGTGCGCGGCCATGCTGATCAGCGCGCCGACCGTCACGACGCCCGTGCCGCCCACGCCCGTCACGAGCATGTCGTACGGCGCCGCGTCGAGATGCGTCGCCGGCACCGGCAGCGCATCGACGCGCACGGCGAGCGCCGCCTCGTCGAATGCCGCGCCCGCGGCCTTCTTCAGCGCCGCGCCTTCGACCGTCACGAAGCTCGGGCAGAAGCCGTTCACGCACGAGTAGTCCTTGTTGCAGGACGACTGATCGATGCGGCGCTTGCGGCCGAGCGGCGTCTCGAGCGGCTCGACCGACAGGCAGTTCGACTGCACGCCGCAGTCGCCGCAGCCTTCGCACACGGCGTCGTTGATGAACAGGCGCTTGTCCGGGTCGGGGAATTCCCCTTTCTTGCGGCGGCGGCGCTTCTCGGCCGCACAGGTCTGATCGTAGATCAGCACGGTGACGCCCGGCGTTTCGCGCAGCTCGCGCTGCACCGCGTCGAGTTCGCTGCGGTGATGGAACGTCGTGCCCGCCGGGAACAGCCCGTGATGGCCGTCGTACTTCTGCGGTTCGTCGGACACCACGACGAAGCGCGACACGCCTTCCGCCTCGACCTGCCGCGCGATCTGCGGCACCGAGATGCTGCCGTCGACCGGCTGGCCACCCGTCATCGCGACCGCGTCGTTGTAGAGGATCTTGTACGTGATGTTCGCCTTCGCGGCGACCGCCTGGCGGATCGCGAGAATGCCCGAGTGGAAGTAGGTACCGTCGCCGAGGTTCTGGAACACGTGCTTCGTGTTGGTGAACATCGCGTGCGCGGCCCAGTCGACACCTTCGCCGCCCATCTGGATCAGGCCGGTGGTATCGCGCTCCATCCACGACGCCATGAAGTGGCAGCCGATGCCGGCCTGCGCAATCGAGCCTTCCGGCACCTTCGTCGACGTGTTGTGCGGGCAGCCCGAGCAGAAGTACGGCGTGCGCTTCACCGCGTCGGCTTCGTTCGACAGGATCTGCGGCGCGACGAGATCGACGACGCGCTCGCGGCGATCGAGCGCCGGCTTGTGGCGCGCGAGCCATTCTGCGAACACCGGCAGGATCCGCGACGGGCGCAGCTCGCCGAGCTCGGACAGCAGACACGCGCCAGCCGCATCGTGCTTGCCGAGCACCCGCGGACGCGCGCCGTCCGCACGGTTGTACAGGTAGTCCTTGATCTGCTGCTCGATGACGGGGCCCTTCTCCTCGATCACCAGCACTTCGGCGAGCCCGTCGACGAAGGTCTCGATGCGTGTCATCTCGAGCGGATACGACAGGCCGACCTTGTAGATCCGCACGCCGGCCGCGTCGAGATCGGCGACCGTCAGATCCAGGCGGCGCAGCGCCTCCATCAGGTCGAGGTGCGCCTTGCCGCAGGTGACGATGCCGACGTTCGCCTGCGCGCCCGGCGCGATCCACTTGTCGATGCTGTTGGTGCGCGCGAAATGGCGCACCGCGTCGAGCTTCGCGGCGAGGCGCGCCTCGATCGTGAGGCTCGGCAGGTCCGGCCAGCGGTTGTGCAGGCCGCCCGGCGGCGGCGTGAAGCCCGCGGGAATCGGCCATTGCGTCTGCAGCGCGTCGAGATCGACGGTCGAGCCTGACTCGACGGTCTCCGAGATCGCCTTGAAGCCGACCCATGCGCCCGAGTAGCGCGACAGCGCCCAGCCGTACAGGCCGAATTCGAGCATGTCGGCGATGTTCGACGGGTTCACGACCGGCATGTGCCACGCCATCATCGCGAAGTCGCTCTGGTGCGGCATCGACGACGACACGCAGCCGTGGTCGTCGCCCGCCACCACCAGCACGCCGCCGTGCGGCGACGAGCCGTATGCGTTGCCATGCTTGAGCGCGTCGCCGGCGCGGTCGACGCCCGGGCCCTTGCCATACCACATCGCGTACACGCCATCGACGGTGCGCTCCGGGTCGGCCTCGACGCGCTGGGTGCCGAGCACCGCGGTGCCGCCGAGTTCCTCGTTGATCGCGGGCAGGAAGCGCACGCCGCTGCCGTCGAGCAGTTTCTTCGCCTTCCACAGCTGCTGGTCGACCATCCCGAGCGGCGAGCCGCGATAGCCGCTGACGAAGCCGGCCGTGTTCAGCCCTTGTGCGGTGTCGGACGCGCGCTGCATCAGCAGCAGGCGAACCAGTGCCTGCGTGCCGGTCAGGAAGATCCGGCCGCGCGTGGCGGTCAGGTTGTCGGTCAGACGGTAGTCGGATAGTGCGGGCGTGCCATCGACGGGCAGGCGAGCGGTCATGGGGATGTCTCCGGATTGTGCTGTTCTGGGCTGCGCGGGGGCGTCGGGCGACGCCGGCCGGAGGCAGCTGGATGGCTCTATTTTTTCGCGGAGAGGCGAGAAAGTTTTTTCTCATCTTGCTCGGGCGAGGCGATAGCGAGAAAAACCGCGCAGATTTCGGGCGGGATTTGAGAAAGTTTTCGCGCAGGGTGTTGGCAGGCGGTTGATGACGTGTCGGGGCGCGCGGATGGATGGCCTTGAAACGGCGAGGATGCGCAGCGGGCGGCCGGCGCGCCGGGCGACGGGCGCTGGCGCCCCGTGCGGCAGGGGTTTGAGCGACGGACGGCAAGCGCGCTCACCGATGAAATGCACAGCGTTCCGATTGGTCGGAGGTGCGAGATGTCCACATCTGCGGACTGCCCGGGCAATCGGATGCTCGCCCTCACCGTTCGGTTGCACAGGGTTTCGACTGGCGTCGGGCCGGGATTTCCACACCGCAATCGGTACCCCCGTTCGCTCGGGGGGCGGCGCTCACCATTGAAATTCACAGCGCGACGACTGAATGTCGGCGAGAGATATCCACATGGATTCATCCCCGTTTCGTCGATACGACGGTCGTTCTCGCCATTCGGGCGCATATCGGCAGCGCCCCTTGTCCACCATGCGCATGCAGCCCGGACCCGACATCTCCTACCCGCAAACGCCGGAAACGCCGTGAATTTAGTGGTGAGCTGTCGGCACGCGCACGCAGGGTGACACCGATCCGGTTGTGGATAGCTCGATCCAGAGCCACTCAAAACACTGTGAATTTCGATGGTGAGTGCCTGCGCACGATCTCGAGACGATGCCGACCGGGTTGTGGATAGCCCGATCCACGGCAACTCGAAAAGCTGTGCACTCCGACGGTGAGCACTGGCGTGGGGTCGCACGCGCGCGCCGATCGACGGGAATGGGCCGACCGCCCCAGCAACTCGAAATGCTGTGCATTCCAACGGTGAGCATCAAGCGTTCGATCGAACGAGGGTGCCGATTCGAGCGTGGACAGGCCCGAGCGACGAGCGCCCCGGCGCGTCGCAAATCTTGCCGTCAGCCGCGCTGGGACTGGCTCGCGGCCGAACGCGTACTCACACTCACCCATGAAATGCACAGCGTGCCGAGTTGCCTGGGAAGCCGGATATCCCCATCGGAACGGAACACACATGCGCGAGTGCGGTTAGAATGCGCGGCGCTCCGGGCCGTGCCAACGTAATGGAAGCGGACGCATGGTTCGATCAGGCACTTACGCTCACCGCTGAAATACACAGCGCGTCGAGTCGCTTCCGGGACCGGATATCCACACCGCGACATCCACCCGAACCTATCGCGAATCCGCATGAGCCGTTAGAATGCGCGGCGCTCCGGATTCTCGCGGAAGGCGCGGAAATCCGCGCCGGACAAGCCCTGCGGGCAATCGGACTTTGGCACTCACCATCCGGAAGCACAGCATTTTTCGTCGTTGTGCACCCCGGTTGTCCACACCCCTTGCCTCGTATCCGGCTGCATCCGGTTACCCTCACCTGTCGAATGCACAGCGTGTCGAGTGGTTTCGATGCCGGGTTATCCACAACGGAAATTGCGTGAAGATTCGCTGCCGGTGCACCGGCCGAGTCGATTTGCGCGTCTGCCCGCGATACTCGCCCAATGCCGAAAAACCACGCCGATTCGGCCTCCGGCCGAGTGCTCACCGTTCGGCTGCACAGCATTTCGAGTGGGCGGAAAGGCCAGTTGTCCACATCCGTCCTGCGGCGGCGGATCAAGCGAGCCGGCCGCCGCGAACGATCTCATTCCGCAATCGACCTGATGATCTGCGCCGGGTTTCCGCCGACGAGCGTATCCGGCGGAACGTCCCGGGTCACGACGGCGCCCGCGGCGACCACCGAATTCTCGCCGACCGTCACGCCGCCGATGATCGTCGCGCCCGCGCCGACCCACACGTTTTTTCCGATCACGATCGGCCGGGCCACGACGCAGTCGCGCCGGCGCGAAGGTTCGACCGGATGTCCGGACGTAATGAGACTGACGTTCGGCCCGATCATCGCGTCGTCGCCGATGTCGAGGCCGCCGAGATCGTAGAACGTGCAGTTCTGGTTGATGAAGACGTTGCGGCCGATCCGGGTATCGGCGCCGCCTGTCGCGTAGAACGGCGGAATCAAGAGAAACCCGTCGTCCATCGGCTTGCCGATCAGTTCACCGAACAATCGGCGGACTTCTTCCGCATCGTCGAAGGTCAGACGATTGAGCCGCGCGGTGATGGCCATCGTCCGCTTGAGGTCGGCACGCATCGCCGCCGACTCCGGCGTTCTTCGGGGAATGATTCTGGTGCGATCGTCGTTCGCCATTCCTGATCCTTGTCCGCATGCAATCGAACCGGCATTCGGTGCACGATCGCAGCGCCTGACTCACCGGACGCGATCGCGTCGCTTCGCGTTCGACTTCAATGGTCGGGCAGCCGGGTGTGCGGCGGTCCGGCCTCCTCGTTTTGCAGCATGCGGACAGGCGGCGTCGATTGCTCGTCCGACCGGTTGCGACACCACATGGCAACGTCGGCGGGACATTGCAGACGTGCGTCGCCTTGAGCAAGGCTCAAGCAATCGACTCATGACTAGTTAATTTATAACCAGTCATTTCATGACGCACCATGCATACGGGCTTTGCGCGAGACTCACCGTCGATCCGCATGCCCCGCCGCGCGTCACTCTGCCGCCCGCCCCTGTCCGAACCGCTCCCGCTCGGGTACGCTTGAGCATCCACCGAACCGACACGCACACCATACGCGGAGGCGCGATGAAGCTCTACTACTGGCCGAAAACCCGGGCATTCCGGGCGCTGTGGATGCTGGAGGAAATCGGCGCCGTCTACGAGCTCGTGCCGATCGACCTGCGGTCGCACGAACAGGGCAGCGACGCGTTCGTCCAGGTCAATCCGATGGCCAAGCTGCCCGCGCTCGACGACGGCAGCGAACCGTTCGCCGAATCCGGCGCCGTGCTGCTCTATCTTGCCGATTGCTGTCCCGGCGCCGGGCTCGGCATCGCGCCCGACGACCCGCTGCGCGGCCGCTTCCTGCAGTGGATGTTCTTCACGCCCACCTGCCTCGAGCCCGCAATGGCAGAGAAATTCACCGGCGCGTCGGGCAATCCGGTCGCCTTCGGCTGGGGCAACATCACGCGCGTGCAACGTGCGCTCGCGCAGACGCTCGCCCATAGCCGCTGGCTCGTCGGCGACCGCTTCACCGCGGCCGACCTGCTGCTCGCCAGCACGCTGAAGATCGCGTTCGACGCGCACCTGCTGCCGCATGAAGGCGTGCTCGGCGACTATGTCGCGCGCGCCGAGGACCGCGACGGCTATCGCCGCGCGGTCGCCGTCGAACAGCGCGAAGCGGCGCGCCTGCTGCATCCGTGACGCGCGAACGGCGCGGCATTCGGTGACGGCGGCCGCGCCCGGCTGCCGATGCCGGGGTGCGCCGACCGGCAGCGTCATGCAGCCGGCCCGGTCGCCTGCGCCGCCGCGCCGGCTTCGACCACCGCCCCCGGCGAACCGCGTTCGTCGGTATCGGCATCGACCGGCACGACTTCGTGAAAATGCGTGTAGTCGATGTGCGTGATGCCGCCCTCGTCGTGCATCAGGTCGACATAGCGGTGACGCCAGCGGATGTCCGCATGCGCCCATGCGTAGCGCGCCTGCATGACCTGCGAGGTCGTCTCGTCGGAACCCTCGATCGTGATCAGCAGCGACGCGTCGCGCGCGGCGAGCGATTCGGGCGTCTCGCCGAACAGCGGGCTCGCTTCGTCGATCACGTGCATCAGGTTCCAGCCGAGCAGGAAGATCGGATGCTCGCTGCGCACGAGCGGCAGATCGTGGATCTTGCGCAGCGTATAGCCCTCGTGCGTGCCTTCGACACGCATCAGCCGCAGCTTCGCCTGCGCTTCGGCGATCACGTTCTGGCGCGCATTCGCGGCGCGCACCATCAGCGTCATGCGCCCGTTCAGCGGCCGCACGATCGCGTAGCGCGCGAACAGGATCTTCGCCTGCGGCCGCGAAAACCGCGCGAACACGAGGCCGGTCGCCAGCGCGATGCCCGACATCCCGACGAAGATCTCAAACGTCGCGACGAGGTGCGCATAGACGGTCTGCGGATGCATGTCGCCATAGCCGACCGTTGCGAGCGTTTCGACGCTGAAGAAGAACGCGCCGCCGAATCCGGCCGGCGACTGGTTCGCGATCGGCGCATGGCCGAGCAGGTAGAGCGTCGCGAAGCCCCCGTTGAGCAGCAGGAACAGCATCGCGAGCGACAGGAAGAACACGGGCCAGCTCACCGTCAGCGCCCGGTGATAGAGGTCGCGCCAGCCGAGCGGCGGCATCCCGTATGCGATCACGGGGCGAGTGCCCGACCAGATCTTGCGGCCTCGGCCGCGGGAAGCCGGGGAGGACGAATCGACGTTCATCGCGCGATGCCTGAAGCAGGGAGGCGATGAGCGTAGCACGCGAAGGCGGCGGCCGGGAATGCGCGCCGATGCGTAGCCGTCGTCGCCGCGCCACCCGCACCCCCGAAAAAACCGGCCGCATGAGCGGCCGGCTTCGCAGTCATCCTGCTTGCATGCGCGCGGCGCGCGCCGCGCCGGCTTACTTCCGGTCGACGATCACGCGGTCGAACGTGCCGCCGTCGGCGAAGTGGGTCTTCTGCGCGTTCGCCCAGCTTCCGAAAACCTGTTCGACGCTGAACGTCTTCAGCGGCTTGAACTCGGCCGCATGCTTCTTCAGTACGTTCGCGTCGCGCGGGCGCAGATGGTGCTGCGCGATGATCTCCTGCGCCTGCGGCGTATACAGATAGTCGAGATACGCCTGCGCGACCTTGCGCGTGCCCTTCTTGTCGACGACCTTGTCGACCACGGCCACCGGCGGCTCCGCGAGGATGCTCGCCGACGGATACACGGCGTCGAATTCCGCGCCCGATGCGCCCGTGTCCATCAGCGCGACTTCGTTCTCGAACGTGACCAGCACGTCGCCGATGCCGCGCTGCGTGAACGTCGTCGTCGCGCCGCGGCCGCCGGAGTCGAGCACCGGCACGTTGCGGAAGATCGCCTTCTCGAAGTCGAGCGCCTGCTGGTCGGTCGCGCCCTTCTGCTTCTGGTAGCCCCACGCGGCGAGATACGCGTAGCGGCCGTTACCCGACGTCTTCGGGTTCGCGATGATCACCTGCACGCCCGGCTTCGCGAGATCGCTCCAGTCCTTGATCGCCTTCGGGTTGCCCTTGCGCACGAGGAACACCATCGTCGTCGAATACGGCGAGCTGGCGTCGGGGAAGCGCGCACGCCAGTCCTTCGGGAGCAGCTGGCCGCGCTCGGCGAGCAGGTCGATGTCGTTCGGCTGGTTCATCGTCACGACGTCGGCCTGCAACCCCTGCAGCACCGACAGCGCCTGCGCGCTCGACGCGCCGTGCGACTGCTTGATCGTCACCGTTTCGCCGGTCTGCTGCTTGTAGGCGGCGGCGAAGCTCGTGTTGATGTCCTTGTACAGCTCGCGCGTCACGTCGTACGACACGTTAAGGATCGACGTATCCGCGTGCGCGGCCGTCGCCGCCACGACCAGCGCCGCCGCCGTGCCCGTATGCAGCCAGCGGCCGATCCCCTTGATGCTTGCCATCGTGATATGCCCCGTTCAGTGGTGGTGGATGTGCGTGACGGCACGCGTACGCGCTGTCATCGAAACGTAAGCGGGCATTCTAGCGGTCGGGCGCGGCGCGCTTTCCAATCTGTCATGCAAAGCAAATCTCGAATCCTGCTAAACGGCGCGCACCGCTCGCGCATGCGCCGGATCCGGTGTTAAGATCGCCGCTCAACCCTTTTCCCGGTTCATCCATGTCCGCTGCCCTGCGCTCGCCCTCGATCCTCGCCGCCGTCGCGGCAGGTGCGCGCGCGGCCGGGCTGAAACTCAAAAAACGACGCCTCGACTGACGGGGACGTCGCGTCCCGTCAGGCGAATGCCGGACGGGATGCCCGCAGGTCGTTTCTTTTTCCTTGCTCGCATGCCTCGCGCCGGCACTCCGCCGGCGGAACGGTTCCTTCCCACTCCGTTTCCACCATGAGGTTTTGCATGCACACACGTTTCGAAGGTATCTGGCTGCCGATCATCACGCCGTTCCACCACGGCGAAGTCGATCACGGCGCACTCGCGCGACTCGCCCGTCGCTATGCGGCCGCGGGCATCGCGGGCTTCGTCGCGGGCGCGACGACCGGTGAAGGCGTGCTGCTCGACGCACGCGAACAGGACGCCGTGTTCGCGACGCTGCGCGACGCGGTGCCCGGGTGCCCGATCGTCGTCGGGCTCACCGCGAGCGCAACGCACTTCGCGGCCGCCCGCGCGCGCGAACTCGCCGCGCTGCGGCCCGACGGGCTGCTCGTCACGCCGCCCGTCTACGTGCGGCCGACGCAGGACGGCGTCCGCCGCCACGTCGAGGCGATCGTCGACGCGGCCGATCTGCCCGTGCTCGTCTACAACATCCCGTACCGCACGGGCGTAAACATCGAACTCGAGACGCTGCAGGCGCTCGCGCGCGATCCGCGCGTCGCGGGCATCAAGGAGTGCGGCGGCACGCTCGACCGGATGAGCCGGCTCGTACACGACACGCCGCTCGCGATTTTCTCCGGCGACGACAACCAGAACTTCGCGGCGCTGTGCGCCGGTGCGCACGGCACGATCGCGAGCAGCGCGCACGTGCTGCCCGAATGGCATGTGCGCATCCATGCGCTGCTGCGCGACGGGCGGCTCGCCGACGCGCGGCGGCTGTCGGTCGCACTGCAGCCGCTCGTCGCGGCGCTGTTCGCGGAGCCGAACCCCGCGCCGGTGAAGGCCGTACTGGCGGCGCAGGGGTGGTGCGAGGATGGGTTGCGGCTGCCGTTCGTGCCGGCGAGCGACGCGTTGCGGGAGAGGCTGGCTGCCATTCTTGCCCCGCTCGGCGAAATCGCACTGGATGTCGCTGCGGCATAGGCAGCGACGCGCAGCCCGGGCGACGGGCGCCGGCACAACCGGCTGCAGCGCCTGGCCGTTGCGTCACGCCGCGAGCGCCATCGCCTCCTCCGTCGCATCCCGCACCGCCTGCGTGACGATCCGCGCGAGCCGCTCGACGCTCGGCGTGATCGACGACGTGCGCCGCAGCAGCATCAACGGCAGGCCCGGCAGCGCCGGCAGCCCGAACGACGCCGCGTCGAGCACCCGCACCGACGCCGGCAATCCGTAGTGCGAGCGCACCGTCAGCCCGAGGCCGGCCGCCGCCGCGGCCCACAGCCCGGCCAGGCTCGGCGTCGTGAACGCGACGCGCCACGGTACGCCCGCGCGGTCGAGCGCGTCGGTGGCTGCACCGAAGAAACGGCACGGCCGGTCGAACACGACGAGCGGCAGCGGCTCGCCCGGCGCACGCACGGCACGAATGCCCGCGTCGCGGTCGTCCGCCGCATCCGCGTGGCCGCCGTCCGGCATGCCGAAGCTTCCCGCGCCCGCCGCCGCGATCCACCGCATCGGCACCTGCGCGATCACGTCGCTGTCGATGCCGGCCCGCGATATCAGCGCCGCCGACGCCGGGTCGCCCCACACGAGCGCGAGGTCGAGCTGGTTCGCATCGAGCCGGTCGAGCAGATCGGCATTGCGCGCGACGCGCGCCTCGATCCTCACCTTCGGATGCGCACGCGCGAAACGCCCGAGCACATCGGGCAGAATCGCCTCGCCGAAGTCCTCCTGGAGGCCGACCCGCACCCAGCCGTCGAGATTCACGCCGCGCACGGCCGCGGCCGCCTCGTCGTTCAGCTCGATCATCCGCCGCGCATAGCGCAGCATCGCGTCGCCGGCGTCGGTCAGCGCGAGCCCGCGCCCGGCCTTCACGAACAGCGGCGTGCCGGCCTGTTCCTCGAGCTTGCGAATCTGTGCGCTCACCGCCGACGACGAACGCGCGACGCGATCGGCCGCCTTCGCGAAGCTGCCGAGATCCACGCCGGCGACGAGGCTGCGCAACGCCGCCACGTCGAAGTTCGGCCGGGCCAGCGCGGCGTCGGCGGCCGCGCTCAGGTCATTGTCGTGTTCGGACATCTCGATCATCCCGTTTTATCGAACGATTTATCAAAAACTCTCCGATTTTCAGGACAAAAATAGTCCGCCACACTGGCGATGTCAATTTCCACCGGACTCCGTCGCCATGGATACCTCCTGCCTCGCCTCTCCGTCCCCGGCCGCGCGCGATGCGCGCGGGCCGGCCCATCGCTGGCGCGTGCTCGCAGCCGGCGTCGCCGCGAACATGAGCTTTTCCGCCGCCGCGGCCGGCATCCCGACCACCGCCGTCTGGATGCGCTCGGCCTATCATCTCGACAACGGTGCGCTCGGCCTCGTGCTGGGCGCGCTCGGCTTAGGCGTCGCGCTGTCCGAGCTGCCGTGGGGCATGGCCGCCGACCGCTTCGGCGACCGCCGCGTGCTGCTCACCGGCCTCGTCGCGACCGCCGCGATGCTGGCCCTGATGATCGCCACGATCGTCCCGACCGCGCATGCGGTGCCGCCGCTCATGCGCGTCGCCGCCGCGATGTGTTGCGTCGGCCTGCTCGGCGGCAGCGTGAACGGGTCGAGCGGACGCGCGGTGATGCGCTGGTTCGGCGAGCGCGAACGCGGGCTCGCGATGAGCATCCGCCAGACGGCCGTGCCGCTCGGCGGCGGCGTCGGCGCGGCGCTGTTGCCGTCGCTCGCGTCGCATGCGGGCTTCGCCGCGGTGTATGGCGCGCTGCTGCTGCTGTGCGCCGGATCGGCCGCGCTGACGTGGCGCTGGCTGCACGAGCCGCCTGACGCGCCGGCAGCGGCGCATGCCGTGCGCGTCGGGGCGAACCGCCCTGTCGCACCGCAACCGCCGGCGCGGCGTGCGCGCAATCCGCTGGCAAGCGGCGCCGTCTGGCGTATCGTGCTCGGCATCGGTGCGCTATGCGCGCCGCAGTTCGCGGTGCTCACATTCGCGACCGTGTTCCTGCACGATTTCGGCCGGCTCGGCCTCGCGGGCATCAGCACGGCGATGGTCACGCTGCAACTCGGCGCGATGGCGATGCGTGTGTGGAGCGGCCGCCATACCGATCGCCACGGCAACCGGCGCGCGTATCTGCGCGGGTCGGTATGCGTGGCGGCCGGCTCGTTCGCGCTGCTCGCGGCCGCCACGGCGGGCAGCCCGCACGTGCCGCTCGCCGCGATCGTCGCGATTCTCGTGTTCGCCGGCATCTGCGTGTCGGCGTGGCACGGCGTCGCGTACACCGAGCTCGCGACACTCGCGGGCGCCGAACAAGCGGGCACCGCGCTCGGGATGGCGAACACGATCGTATATCTCGGACTGTTCGCGACGCCGCTCGCGATTCCGCCGCTGCTCGCCGCGAGTTCGTGGAGCGTGGTCTGGCTCGCGGCGGCGGCGATCGCGGGCGCGACCTATCCGCTGTTTGCGCGATAGCGGCACAAGCGGCTGCCGTGCGCGGTCCCTGCTCGAGACCATCAGAACTTGTACACGGCCGACAGCATCGCCGAGCGGCCGTCGCCGAACTCGACGGCCGACGAGCGCGATTCGCTTCCCGACACCTGCCGCACGCGTTCGACGTAGGCACGATCAAACAGGTTGTCGACGTTCAGCTGGAAGCGCAGCCTGCGGCTCACGTCGTAGCCGACCATCAGGTTGTGCACCCAGTAGGCGCCGAGCTTGCCGTCACCCTGCGACGTCACGTTGCGCCGGCCGACGAAGTGCGAACCGTAGCCCACCGTCCAGCCCGCGGGCAACCGGTAGGTCGTCCACAGGTTGAACGCATGCCGCGGCGTGTTGCCGAGCGCCTGCCCGTCGCGGCGAGGCGAGGACGGCGAACTGAGCGTGACGCTCGCCAGGTACGTGTAGTTCGCGAACACGTCCCACTGCGGCGTGACCTTGCCGGCGGCGCCGAGCTCGATGCCGCGCACGCGCTGCCGGCCCGCGAGCGCGTAGCTGCCGTCGGCCATGCGTTCGCGCGCGTTCTTCTTTTCGGTCTGGAACAGCGCGCCGTTCAGCGCCACGCCCGCCAGCCCTTCCCATTTCGCACCGAGCTCGATGCTCTCGTTTTTCTCGGGCGCGAGCGCGCCGGTCGCCGCGCTCACGCCGGAGCCGGTGGTCACGAGAAATTCGGCGGACGGATTGAACGACGTGCCATACGCGAAATACGCGCGGCCGTTATCGGTCGGCTTGAACACGAGCGCCGCGCGCGTGCTCAGGTGACGGTCGGCGCTATCCGCGCGCTCGGTGGGCTTGCCGGCCGAGGTCCCTTCCGCCCGGCCGTCGATCCAGTCGTGCCGCAGCCCGACGTCGACGTCCCAGTAGCGGCCGAGCGAGATCGTGTCGAATGCGTACAGCGCCTTCACGACGAGCGCGGTGTCGTTGCGTGCGCTGTCCTGGCGCTGCGCGGGGCCCCGCCATACGCCAGGCGGGGCGGCGAGCGCGAAACCGTTCACCGGGTAGAACCGGTTGAGTCCGTACGAATAGGTCGTGCGGCCGTACGTCTCGCGCGAGATCTCGAAGCCCGTGACGAGCGTGTGCCCGACGCCGAACGTATCGAACGCGCTCGTGACGTTCGTCTGGTTCGCCCACATCGCCGTCGACACGTCGCGGCCGTAGCCCTGCGGGCCGGCCGGCTTGTAGCGCCCCGGCGGCAGCCCCTGCTGGTTCACGTGCGATGCGGAAATCACGGTGTCGCGATTCAGGTGCGCATAGCGGCTCAGGTTCTGCACCTTCAGGCCGGGCGACACGTCGTGTTCGACCTTCACGGTGAAGGCGTCCGACGTGATGCGTTCGCGATCGAGATTGCGCCAGCCGAAATAGCTGTCGCGCGACACGCCGGCCAGCACCTGGCCGTCGCGCGCCGGCAGCCCGTAGTCGGGCAGGTTGTTGTCGTACTGGTGAAAATAGCCGAACGTGACGCGCGTCGGCGTGCCCAGACCAAACGCGAGCGACGGCGCGACGCCCCAGCGCCGCCTGCGGATGTCGTCGCGGCCCGGCACGGCGTTGACGTGCGCCATCGCGTTCAGGCGGAACGCCGCGCGGCCGCCGGTGTCGGGCAACGGCCGGTTCGCATCGAGCGTCACGCGGCGGTAGTCCGACGTGCCGAGCGTCGTGCCGGCCTCCGTGAACGCGCCGGACTTCGGCGTCTTGCTGACCAGGTTCACCGAGCCGCCCGTCGTGCCGGCGCCGCCGAATACCGAGTTCGGCCCCTTGATCACCTCGACGGCCTCGACGTTGAACAGGTCGCTGCGATTGTTTTGCGCGCTGTCGCGCAGCCCGTCGAGCTGCAGGTTCGCGTTCGCGCCGAAGCCGCGGATATTGAACATGTCGCCCGACCCGCCGCCGCCTTCCCCCGCGTTGAACGTGATGCCGGCGACGTTCGACAGCGCTTCGCGCAGGCTCAGCGCCTGCTGTTCGTCGAGCACCGCGCGCGGCACGACGGTGATCGTCTGCGGCACGTCGAGCAGCGGCGTCGCATATTTGGCGGAACCCGACCGGTCGACGCGCGAACCGGCGTCGCGATCGTCGTGAACGACGATCGGGCTCAACTGCGGTGCGCGCCGCGGCTCGCCTTCTTCCGCACATGCCGGCGCGGCGGCACAGGTCATCATCGCGAATGCGACGGACGCAGTCGCACGACGCGGCGGCGTCGCGCTCGACAGGATGCAACGGCTCATGTTCACTCCACTCCATTGATGAGAATGGTTCTCATTCAATCGGATTGCGTGCGACATGACAATTGGACACGTCCGAACTTCGTTATCCGAACGAAACGCTGAACGAAACGGCCATGCCGCGGGACGGCCGCAGCTAGCCTCGTCAGCCGTGCTCCCGTGCCAGCGCGCGCCGCGCAGCCGGCCGTTCGGCCTCGCGCTGCGCATGCGCGCTCCACGCGGGATGCGTCGTCATATCGAGCCCGATCGCGGCGCCCCAGCGATACAGCACGAGCAGGAACGGATCGACGATCGAATGGCCGTCCGGCTCGGCCCACGTTCGCCCGTCGGCGAGCGCGGCTTCGATCGACGCGTTCGCCGCATCGATCAGCCCGCGCCCGTGTTCGCTGATCGCGCCATGCAGCGCAGGATCGCCGATGAAGCGGCCCGGGCGCCACAACGTGCCGTAGCCGACGCCGTGCACCCAGCCGACCAGCCATGCGAGCCATTCGTGGCAGCGCGCCTCGCGCAGCGGATCGTCGGGCGGCAGCAGCCGCGCGTCCGGATGACGACGCGCGAGATACGTGAGGATCGCGGGCGTTTCGGTCAGCACGCGCGGCTCGCCGGGAATCGCGAGCACGGGCACGCGCGCCTTCGGGTTGATCGCGAGATAGCGTGCGTCGAGATTCTGCTGCTCGCGCACGGACACGATCTCGACGTCGAACGGCGCGCCGGTTTCCTCGAGCGCGATGTGGGCGGCGAGCGAACATGCGCCCGGCGAAAGATAGAGACGATATGCGTTCATGATGGCGTTGCCCGGCGGGCCTGTTGAAAGATGGAACCGAGTGTAGGAACGCAGGGCCCGCCGCCGCAAACGATGAATTGTCGTGCTCGGGCATGAGTGATACTAATGCGTGATGCGACGTATCCATCTCCCCCCGCTGCAGACCCTGCGCGCGTTCGAAGCCGCCGTGCGGCTGCAGAGCTTCACGCGTGCCGCCGACGAACTCGCGCTCACGCAAGGCGCGATCAGCCAGCACATCCGCACGCTCGAGGCGCAGCTCGGCTATCCGCTGTTCACGCGCGAGCGCAACGGCGCGACGCCGACGCATGCCGCGCACGCGCTCGTGCTGCAGGTGCGCCAGGGCCTGAGCGTGCTCGAACGCGCCTTCGAGCCGGCGCTCGGCGGACGCAATCGCCCGCGCACCTGCGACGTCACGCTGCACGTGAGCGTGCTGCCGAGCGTCGCCGAGCGCTGGCTCGCGCCGCGCCTGCCGCGTTTCGCGGCCGCGCATCCGCGCATCGCGATCGTGCTGCATCCGGACGCCGCGCTCGCGCCGTTGCGCAAGCGCGACCGCATCGACGTCGCGCTGCGCTACGGACCCGGCACGTGGCCGGGCGTCGTCGCCGAGAAGCTGATGAACGAGACGGTCTTTCCGGTTGCGAGCCCCGCGTACCGCAATCGCGACGGCATCGCACCGCGCACGCCGGCCGATCTCGTGCGTGCGACGCTGCTGCGCCATGCCGCGCAACCGTGGGAGCCGTGGTTCCAGGCCGCGCGGCTCGACCTCACCGAATCCGCGCGCGCGCCGCGCTTCACCGATGCCAACGCACTGATCGACGCGACGCTGAAAGGACGCGGCGTCGCGCTCGCGCGCCGCTCTCTGATCGAGCCTGAACTCGCGGCCGGCACGCTCGTGCGCGTGTCGACGGTGCGCGTGACCGACGTGTATGCCCACTACGTGGTGTGGCGCCCCGATCATCCGCACGAAGCGGCGATCCGCACGTGGCTCGACTGGCTGCGCAGCGAAGTGCGGCGCAGAACGCCGCGCCGCTGAAACGCGGCCGCCGCGACGCCGAAAGCATTCGGTCGGCACATCGAAAGCATTTTGCGATCACGCCCCGGTCGCAAACGATTCACCGAAACGTCGCACGGCGTCGGCATACTCGAAAACGTTTCCCGTCAGCCTGCCCGGAGAGAAGTCATGCATCGCGTTGCCCTCGTCGTCGTACTGTGTGCCGCCGTCGTCACCGCCGCCTGCAGCGACGACGCGTCGCACGACGCACGGCAGGCGGCCGACGCCCCGCAACAGGCACACGCATCGCCCGGCTCCGCGAGCGCGTTCAACAACGATGCAGGCGCAAACGCCGCCGCGTCCGATGCCGCACCGCTCGCACCGCCCGTCATCCATTACCCGCCCGATGACGACGACGACGCGAAGTCCGCGACGACCGCGACGACCCCGGTCGCGCCTGACGTCGCGTCGTCGCCGCACTGATCCGCGTTCCCGTCCCTGTCCCCCGATCGCAGAACCGAGGTGAAATAACATGACGTCATCCAGCCGCCGCCGTTTCCTGCATACCGTCGCACAGTCAGCGGGCGCCGCCGTCGCGCTCAACGCCTTCCCCGAATCGATCCGCCGCGCGCTCGCGATTCCCGCCGCACGCGGCACCGGCACGATCCGAGATGTCCAGCACATCGTCGTGTTCATGCAGGAAAACCGTTCGTTCGACCATTACTTCGGACACCTGCGCGGCGTGCGCGGCTACAACGACCGCTTCCCGATCCCGCTGCCGAGCGGCCAGCCGGTGTGGTACCAGCCGTCGAAAGCGGATCCGGCCAGGCCGGTGCTGCCGTTCCGCCTGAACACGCTGACGACGAGCGCGCAGTGCGTGGGCGACCTCGATCACTCGTGGTACAAGACGCACGCGGCGATCGACGCCGGCCGCTACGATCAGTGGCCCGCGAACAAGACCGACATGACGATGGGCTATCACGTGCGCGAGGACATTCCGTTCCACTACGCGCTCGCCGATGCGTTCACCGTGTGCGACAACTACTTCTGCTCGCTGCCGGGGCCGACGCACCCGAACCGTTCGTACCTGATGACGGGCACGGTCGACCCGACCGGCAAGTTCGGCGGCCCGCTGCTCGACAACAGCGACTACGTCGACGGCGACGTGCCGCCCGCGTACCAGCTGCTGTCGTGGACGACCTTCCCGGAGCGCCTCGAGGCGCACGGCGTGTCGTGGCAGATCTACCAGCAGGGCACGACCGGCGACGATCCGTACAACGGCAACTACGGTACGAACATCCTGCAGAACTTCGCGAACTTCATCAACGCGAAGCCGGGTTCGCCGCTGTACCAGCGCGCGCAGACGGTGCGCACGCTCGACAACCTGAAGGACGACGTGATCAACGACCGGCTGCCGCAGGTGTCGTGGCTGTGCCCGCCCGCCGCGTTCTCCGAGCACCCGAAATACACGCCCGCGTATGGTGCGAACTACACGTCGCAGATCCTCGACGCGCTCACGTCGAATCCGGACGTGTGGGCGAAGACGGTGTTGTTCATCATGTACGACGAAAACGACGGCTTCTTCGATCACATCGTGCCGCCGCAGCCGCCGACATCGGCCGCGCAGGGCGTGTCGACCGTGACGACCGACGGCGAGCTGCATACGGTCGTGAACCCGGGGCGCGGCGGCAGCTACACGGCCGACGGGCTGCCGTACGGTCTCGGGCCGCGCGTGCCGATGACGGTCGTGTCGCCGTGGTCGAAGGGCGGCTTCGTGTGCTCGCAGGTGTTCGACCACACGTCGGTGATCCGCTTCATCGGCGAGCGCTTCGGCATCGACGAGCCGAACATCACGCCGTGGCGCCGCACCGTCTGCGGCGACCTCACCGCCGCGTTCGACTTCCGCTCGTCCGACGCGACGTTCCCGACGCTGCCCGACACGAGCCAGTACCGATCGATCGCGGACCAGCAGTGCACGTCGCAGCCCGCGCCGACCGTGCCCGCGACGCCGTCGCCGGTCGAGCCGCAGGAGCCCGGCGTGCGGCCCGCGCGTGCGCTGCAGTACGAACTGCACGTGAACGCGAGCATCTACGGCGGCAACACGCTGCGCATCGAGTTCGCGAACCGCGGCAACCAGGGCGCGCACTTCCACGTGTACTCGACGAACCGCACCGACGGCCCGTGGCGCTATACGGTCGGCGCGCGCCGCGTGCTGCATGCGGATTTCGACCTGACGGTGACGAACGGCGTGTATGCGTTTTCGGTGTATGGCCCGAACGGTTTCGTGCGGATGTTCTCGGGCAACGTGTCGGCCGCGACCGCGCGCAGCCGCAACCAGGCGCAGCCCGAAGTGAAGGCGGGCTACGACATCGCGAACGGCAACCTGTACCTGAAGCTGCGCAACCATGGCGCGGGCCACGTCACGCTGACGCTGACCGACAACGCGTACGGCGCGCCGGCCCGCCAGGCGACGCTGCACGGCGGCGGCGAGCACGTCGAGCAATGGGCGCTCGCGTCGAGCCACCACTGGTATGACGTCACGGTGAGCGATGGCGCGAGCGGCACGTTCTCGCGCCGCTTCGCGGGTCACGTCGAGAACGGCCGGCCGAGCTATTCGGATCCGGCCGCGGTGCGGCCCGTGTCCGCGTCGTAAGCACGGCGGCACGTCGTTGCGCGGTGCGAGCCGCGCGGCGCGCGCCGATCGGCGTCAGATCGCGTACGCGAGCGCGCGATCGACCAGCGCGGCATCGACGTTCTCGTCCGCTTCGCGAAAGCGCAGCGGCGCCGCGCAATGCACCAGCGTGTCGACGAAGTATTTCGCGCGCGGCCATGGCCCGAAGCCGGCCGCGGTATTGATGTGTCCCGCGTCGCCCAGGTTCACGAATGCGCTGCCGAGCCGCTGCGCGAGCGTGCGTGCATCGGCGAGCGGCATCCACGGATCGGTTTCGCTGCCGATCACGATCGACGGCACCGCGAGCCGGCGGGCGTCGAACGGCCCGGCGAACGTGAATTTCTTCGGGCTGGCGGGGGCGACGAGCAGCACGCCCGCGACGTCGGCCGCGTGCGGCCATTGCGCGAGCGCATGCGCGGCCGCGAGGCAGCCGAAGCTGTGCGCGGCGAGCACGAACGGGCCACGCTCGCGCTCGAGCAGTGCACGGACCGACTGCGCCCAGCCCGCGAGGTCGGGCGCATCCCAGTCGGCCTGCTCGACCCGCAGCGAGCGCGGGAACTGCCGCTCCAGCCAGGTCTGCCAGTGAGCGCCTTCGCTGCCGTGCAGGCCCGGAACGGTCACGAGCCGCGGCGGCCACGCCGATTTGCTGCATGCGCGCATGATTGCCCTCGCTTGCTTTGCTTGGAGACGGGCTTCGATTGTGGCGCGCCGCGCACGGCGGCCGAACCAATATTTTGTGCTTTGCTTTTGCACCGCCCGCCGCGCGCCCGGCCCATGCCGCGCGGGCCGGCGGCGTCATGACGGCGCAATGCGCCGCGAGACCGTAGAATGTGGGCTTCCCGCTTGCCATGCACCGGATCGGGCCGGGCGCTGCCGCGCCGGTTCCGGTCGACAGGAGACGCCCGATGTCCGCTACGCCCGCCGGCGCGCTGCGCCCGTTCCACCTCGCCTTTCCCGTGTCGAGCCTCGTCGACGCGCGCGCATTCTACGGTGGCTTGCTCGGGTGCCCCGAAGGCCGCAGCTCCGAGCACTGGGTCGACTTCGATTTCTTCGGGCACCAGCTCGTCGCGCACCTCGCGCCGAACGAAACCGGCGCCAGCGCGGTCAATCCGGTCGATGGCGACGACGTGCCCGTGCGCCATTTCGGCGTCGTGCTGTCGATGGACGAGTGGCACGTGCTCGCCGAAAAACTGCAGGCCGCGCACACGCGCTTCGTGATCGAGCCGCACATCCGCTTCAAGGGCGAGGTCGGCGAGCAGGCGACCATGTTCTTCCTCGACCCGTGCGGCAACGCGCTGGAGTTCAAGGCGTTCGCCGACATTGGCCAGCTGTTCGCGAAGTAAGCGCATGAAGCTCCTGTTCCATTCGCCGCACCAGGAAGCCGCCGCGTGGCGCGACGCGATCGCGCACGCATTGCCCGAGGCCGAGTTGCGCGCGTGGCAGCCGGGCGACACGGCCCCCGCCGATTACGCGCTCGTGTGGCGGGCGCCGCGCGAGTTCTTCACGCCGCGCGACGGATTGCGCGCGATCTTCAACCTCGGCGCGGGCGTCGACGCGCTGCTCGCGCTCGAGCGCGAGCAGCCCGGCACCCTGCCGCGCGACGTGCCGCTGGTGCGCCTCGAGGATTCCGGCATGGCGCAGCAGATGATCGAATACGTGGCGCATGCCGTGCTGCGCTACCTGCGCCGCTTCGACGAATACGAAACGCTGCAGCGCGAGCGCCGCTGGCAGACGCTCGTGCCGCATCCGCGTGCGGGCTTCACCGTCGCCGTACTCGGCCTCGGCGTGCTCGGCGCGCGGGTCGCGCAGGCGCTCGCGGCGCTCGGCCTGCCGGTGCGCGGCTACAGCCGCAGCCCGAAGCAGCTCGACGGGATCGAAACCTTCGCGGGCGACGGCGCGCTCGACGCGTGCCTCGACGGCGCGAAGGTGCTCGTGAACCTGCTGCCGAGCACGCACGATACCGACGGGATCCTGTCGGCGCGCACCTTCGCGCGGCTCGCGCCGGGGGCATATCTGGTGAACGTCGCGCGCGGCTCGCATCTCGTCGAAGCCGACCTGCTCGACGCGCTCGCGAGCGGCCGGGTCGCCGCCGCGACGCTCGACGTGTTCCAGCACGAGCCGCTGCCGGCCGATCATCCGTTCTGGCACGCGCCGCGCATCACGATCACCCCGCACAGCTCGGCCGAGACGCTGCGCGACGAAGCCGTCGAACAGATCGCCGGCAAGATCCGTGCTCTGGCGCGCGGCGAGCGCGTCGGCGGTATCGTCGACTACGCGCGCGGCTACTGAATTCGTCCTACATGAAACCGGAGACAACCATGACGTTCCCCACCGCCGTCAAGATCGTCGAAGTCGGCCCGCGCGACGGGCTGCAGAACGAAAAGACCTTCGTGCCGACCGATGTGAAGATCGCGCTAGTCGACCGCCTGTCGCACGCCGGCTTCCGCAATATCGAGGCCGCGTCGTTCGTGTCGCCGAAATGGGTGCCGCAGATGGCCGATGGCGCCGACGTGATGGCGGGTATCGAGCGCCGCGCGGGCACCGTGTATTCGGTGCTCACGCCAAACCTGAAGGGCTTCGAGAATGCGCTCGCCGCACGCGCCGACGAAGTGGTGATCTTCGGTGCGGCGAGCGAGGCGTTCTCGCAACGGAACATCAACTGCAGCATCGCCGAGAGCATCGCGCGCTTCGAGCCCGTCGCGAAGGCCGCGAAGGATGCCGGCGTGCGGCTGCGCGGCAGCGTGTCGTGCACGCTCGGCTGCCCGTACCAGGGCGAGGTGCCGGTCGCGTCGGTGGTCGACGTCGTCGAACGGTTCGCCGCGCTCGGCTGCGACGAGATCGACATCGCCGACACGATCGGCGTCGGCACGCCGAAGCGCACGCGCGAAGTGCTGTCCGCCGTCACGCGCGTGTTCCCGCGCGAACGCCTGTCGGGCCACTTCCACGACACCTACGGCCAAGCGCTCGCGAACATCTATGCGGCGCTGTTCGAGGGGATCGAAATCTTCCACGCATCGGTGGCCGGCCTCGGCGGCTGCCCGTATGCGAAAGGCGCGACCGGCAACGTCGCGACCGAGGACGTGCTGTACCTGATGCAGGGCCTCGGCATCGATACCGGCATCGATCTCGCACAGGTCGTCGCCGCCGGCGACTTCATCTCGAACGCGATCGGCCGCGCGAACGTGTCGCGCGCCGGTCGCGCGCTGCTCGCCAAGGCCCAGAGCGCGGCCGACGCCGCGAACTGCGTCTGACTCCGACTTTCACGGACTACCCCCATGACGACACCCGCTTCATTCGACTCCCTCCCCGATTCCGCGCGACGCGTCGCGCTGCTGCTGCGCGAGCGCGGCCATGCGAAAGGCATCGTGATGCTCGCCGAAACCGGCAAAACCTCGGCCGAGGCCGCAGCCGGGCTCGGCTGCTCGGTCGCGCAGATCGCGAAGTCGATCCTGTTTCGCCGTGAGTCGGACGGCGCGCCGGTGCTCGTCGTCGCGAGCGGCGTGAACCGTGTCGACGAGAAGAAAGTCGCCGCCCAGGTCGGCGCGGTCGGCCGCGCGGATGCGAAGTTCGTGCGCGACAACACCGGCTATGCGATCGGCGGCGTGTGCCCGATCGGTCATCTGGTCGAACCGGTCATGCTGATCGACGCCGACCTGCTCGAGCTCGACAGCCTGTGGGCCGCCGCCGGCCATCCGCATGCGGTGTTCAACCTGTCGCCGGCCGAACTCGTGTCGCTGACGGGCGCGCCGGTCGCGGACGTCGCGCTGCGCAACGACGCATGAGCGACGCACCGGTAACGGTCGGCACGGTCGCTTCGCCGTGCACGGACGTATGCAGGATCGACCCGCGTACCGACTGGTGCGCGGGCTGCCTGCGCACGCGCGAGGAAATCAAGGGCTGGCGGGCATCTGACGACAAGGCGAGGCGCATGCTGCTCGCGCGTCTCGATGCGCGGCGGCGCCTGCTCGCGGGAAGCGACACATAAAAAAAAGCCGTTCAGCCTCACGGGCGAACGGCATCGAGATCGGAATCCTGTGAACGTGATCAACGTCACAGCCCGCATCATACGAGCGACGCTGCAGCGTCGCATCGGGTGTTTCCCTACAGCTTCTTACGGCATTTTTCACGCACGCGCGCAGGCCCCCTGCGCGCGCAATCGCCCTGCCCGGCAACAGCCCCGACTCACCGTGCCGGAGAGCCGTAGCTGTGACCCGTAGCGGCAAACCGAACCGCACGCGCGTTTCAGTTGCGGGCCGCCGCGCGACGCGCGGGCACGAGGCGCCAGCCGAGGTTTACGCCGGCCGCCGCGAGCAGGATCAGGAGCGCGCCGAACACCTGCGTCCACGCGAGCGTCTGCCCGAACGCGACGCGATCGACGATGATCGCGACGACTGGATAGACGAACGACAGTGCCCCCGTCATCGCGACCGGCAGCTTCTGGATCGCGCCGTACAGCAGCACGTACATCAGCCCCGTGTTCACGACGCCGAGCACGACGAGATCGAGCCACTGCGCGGGCGTCGCGGGCAACGTGCCGAAATGCGCGAACGGCGCGAGCAGCACGATGCCGAGGCCGGCCTGCAGTAGCGCGAGCAAATGCGGCGGCGTGCCCTTCAGGTGCTTCGTGACGATCGACGACACGGCGTACAGGAACGCCGCGCCCAGCGACAGCGCAACGCCTTCGAGGTATTCGCCCGGCACCGCGAGCACGGCCGGCTCGACGCGCACCACGCACACGAGACCGACGAAGGCGAGCGCGAGCCACGCGATCGTCGACGCGCCGATCCGTTCTCGGAACACGATCGCGCCGAGCGCGACGAGCATGAACGGCTGCGTGTTGTAGACCGCGGTCGCCATCGAGATCGACGCGCGCGAATACGCGGCGAACAGCAGCAGCCAGTTCGCGACGATCGCGATGCTGCCGAGCGTCGCGAGCGCGAGCATGCGCGGCGAGAACAGCGAGCGGCGCAGGAAGCCGAGCGCCGCGCAGACGATCGCGAGCGTCGCCGCCCCGAACAGGCAGCGGAAGAACACGACATTGGTGAGCGGCTGCCGCGACGACATCACGAGCCAGCCGATCGTGCCGGACATCATCATCGCGACGACCATCTCGGCGCCGCCGCGGCGAATTTCGTTCGAGGCCATCAAGGACTCCGTTTGACGAGAGAGGATGACTTCGATTCTAGAAACTTGCCTTCCGTGCTTCCACGGATAAACTGAAGTAAAACAGCCAATTCACCTTCGAAAGCAAAGCGATCATGCCAAAACGCCTTCCCCCGCCTGCAGTCGCGTCGCTCGACGCAACCGACCGCGCGATCCTCGCCGCACTCGCCGAGGACGCACGCATCGCGACCAGCGAACTGGCGCGGCAGATCGGGCTGTCGGCGCCCGCCACGGCCGACCGCGTGCGGCGGCTCGAGGCGCAAGGCGTGATCGCGAGCTTCACCGTCGAGCTCGACCCGCGCGCGCTCGGCTACACGCTGCAGGCGATCGTCCGCGTGAAGCCGCTGCCGGGGCAATTGCATCTGGTCGAGGAGGTGTTGCGCCGGATCCCGGAATTCGTCGAATGCGACAAGGTGACCGGCGACGACTGTTTCATCTGCCGGCTCTACCTGCGCACGATCGAACACCTCGACGACATCCTCGCGAAGGTGACCGAGCGTGCGGAAACGAGCACGGCGATCGTGAAATCGACGCCCGTGCCGCGCCGCCTGCCGCCCCTCGCGGAAGACGTCGCCGCGCACCGCTGAACGCTGAACGCTGCACGCGCGGCGCGCTGCCGGCGCCGCCGACGCCGCTTACGCGGCCTTACGCGGCCGCATCGCGCGCCTCGAAGAACGCGAGCAGTTCGTCGATCAGCGCGACGGGCGCCTCTTCAGGAATGTAGTGCCCGCATTCGAGCGCGCGGCCGCTGACGTCGCGCGCGACCCGCCGCCATTCGTCGAGCGGATCGAAGCACCGGCCGACGATCCCGTTCGCGCCCCACAGCACGCGCAGCGGACACGCGACCTTGTTGCCGCGCTCGAGGTCCGCGCGATCGTGTTCGAGATCGATCGTCGCCGACGCGCGATAGTCCTCGCACATCGCATGCACGGCGCCCGGCTGCGCGAGCGCGGCGCGATAGGCGGCGAGCGCCTCCGGCGCGAACGGCGCGAGCCCGGCCGAACGGTTGCCCATCACGCGCTCGATGTACGCGTCGGTACGGCCTTCGATCAGCGCTTCGGGCAGCGGCTCCGGCTGGATCAGGAAGAACCAGTGGAAATACGCGGTCGCGAACGCGCGGTCGGTTTGCTCGTACATCGCGAGCGTCGGCGCGATGTCGAGCAGCATCATTCGCTCGACGGCCGCCGGGTGATCGAGCGCGAGCCGGTGCGCCACGCGCGCGCCGCGATCGTGCGCGCACACGTGGAATTGCCCGAAGCCGAAATGGCGCATCACGGCGACCTGATCGGCCGCCATCGCGCGTTTCGAATAAGGCGCATGCCGTGCGTCGCTCGGCGGCTTGCCCGACGCGCCGTAGCCGCGCAAGTCGGTCGCGATCACCGTGAAATGACGGGCCAGCGTCGCGGCGACGCGATGCCAGATCATGTGGGTCTGCGGATGGCCGTGCAGCAGCAGAAGCGGCGGCCCCGCGCCTCCTTTGACACCGAAGATGTCGGTGTCCTGCACCGTCACGCGAAACGGTGCAAACGCCTCAAACGACATGGTTTGTTTCTCGTTGGTCTGTTATGGCGATTATTGTAGGAGCGCCCGGACCGGTTCAGCGCGCGGCAGATGCCCGAACCGCTAGAAAGAGAACACTCCCTCGATTGTCGCCATGCCGCGCATTTTGCTAAGCTCGCGTAGAATCGCACGACCGTTCGTATTAATATGAACGTACCGTCGCGGAGCTACACTCGATATACCGTTCGATCGCCAAGCATGAAGCCGGCGTCGGCGCGACCGCGCCGCTTCCGGCCGCCCCTCGAGACTGGAGACATTACATGGCATTGCCCGCCGTCCTGCAGAACCTGACGCTGCCCGTCATCGCGTCGCCGATGTTCATCGTCAGCTACCCCGAACTCGTGCTCGCGCAGTGCAAGGCGGGCATCGTCGGTTCGTTCCCCGCACTCAACGCCCGTCCGGCCGAACTGCTGGACGAGTGGCTCACGCAGATCCAGTCCGAGCTCGCCGACCACAAGGCGAAGCACCCGGACGCGGTGATCGGCCCGATCGCGGTCAACCAGATCGTCCACCAGTCCAACGTACGGCTCGAGCATGACGTACGCGTGTGCGTCGAACACAAGGTGCCGATCTTCATCACGAGCCTGCGCGCGCCGGCGCGCGAGATCGTCGACGCGGTGCACAGCTACGGCGGCATCGTGCTGCACGACGTGATCAACCTGCGTCACGCGCAGAAGGCGCTCGAAGCCGGCGTCGACGGGCTGATCCTGGTGGCCGCCGGCGCCGGCGGCCACGCGGGCACGACCTCGCCGTTCGCGCTCGTCGGCGAAGTGCGCAAGATGTTCGACGGCCCGATCGTGCTATCCGGCTCGATCGCGAACGGCGGCTCGATCCTTGCCGCGCAGGCGATGGGCGCCGACCTCGCATACATGGGCACGCGCTTCATCGCGACGCAAGAAGCGCACGCGGTCGAGGACTACAAGCACGCGATCGTCAACGCGAAATCGTCCGACATCATCTATACGAACCTCTTCACCGGCGTGCACGGCAACTACATCCGCGAGAGCATCGAGAAAGCCGGCCTCGATCCGGACGCCCTGCCGGAATCCGACAAGTCGAAGATGAATTTCGGCGGCGACAAGGCGAAGGCGTGGAAGGACATCTGGGGTGCCGGCCAGGGCGTCGGCCTGATGGACGACCTGCCGAGCGTCGGCGCGCTCGTCGAGCGGCTGAAGCGCGAATACGACGACGCGAAGGCGCGGCTCGGGATCCCGCGCTGACGCACGCGGCCTGACAAAACAAAAAAGCGCGAACCGCAACGGCTCGCGCTTTTTTCATGTCCGCTCGCGGCGCGGCTGGGGCGCCGGTCAGCCCGCGCGCTTGATCCGCGTGATCGGCAGCACGCGCAGGCGCGACTCGATCGACGGGCACAGCGACTGCCCTTCGAAACGCGCGGCGAGGAAGTCGACGAACGAACGCACCTTCGCGGACACGTGACGGCGGCTCGCGTACACCGCGTAGATCGGCGCCTCGTGCGGCGGCACGGTGTCGAGCAGCACCGGCACGAGCCGGCCCGACTCGATGTCGTCGCCGACCACCTCGGTGCCGAGCAGCGCGATGCCCGCGCCCGCGAGCACGGCCGCGCGCAGCCCTTCGAGATGGTTCACGATCAGGTTGCCGCTCAGGTTCACGCGCGACGCGGCGGCCGCGTCGATCACCAGCGAATCGAGCATCGTCGAATTCGAATCGCGACGCAGGTAATTGTGGTGCGCGAGATCGGCAATCGTCTGGGGCGTGCCGTGCTTCTCGAGATACTCGGGCGACGCGACCAGCAGGATGTGCGCGGTTGCGATCTGCCGCGCGACCAGCGACGACGACTTCAAGCCGTTCGGCGCCGCGCGTACCGCGACGTCGTAGCCTTCCTCGATGAGGTCGACCACGCGATCGGACAGCGTCATGTCGACGGTCACGTCGGGGAAGCGGCCCGCGTAATCGGTGACCGCCTGCATCACGTGCCGCAAGCCGAATGCGGACAGCGACGTCACGCGCAATCGGCCCTGCGGCACGACGCTCGCGGCGCCGACTGCCTGCCCGGCTTCGTCGAGCTCCGACAGCGCCTGCACGAGGCGCTCATAGTATTCGCGTCCCGCCTCGGTCGGCGCGACACGTCGTGTCGTGCGATGCAGCAGCCGCGCGCCGAGCTGCTGCTCGAGATGCATCACGTGCTTGCTCGCCATCGCGGCCGACATCTGCATGCGCTCGGCCGCGCCGACGAAGCTGCCCACTTCGACGACGTAGCGAAACACATTCATGCTGACGAGGGTATCCATCGAACTAGCTCGCAATTCCTGGGAATTATGCAATTACGAGATAGGGTAACAAAGGCGAGGAAATAAAAAGGTCAACAAAGGCAAAACGGCGCCGCGGATGGCGGCGCCGTTTCGGGCGAAAAACCGGTGGCGCGCACGCGCGAGGCGCGCGTGCGGCGAGCGAATCGTCAGAACTTCGCGCGGATGCCTGCACCGAACGTGTTGCCGCTCGACAGGCCGCTGATGTGGTCGTTCATGTATGCGGCGTAGACGTCCGTGCGCTTGGACAGCGGATAGTCGTAGCCGACGGCCCAGGTCTGGCGCGTCTGGTCGAGGCCACCGGCGTCGCGCGAGTACGCGTACGACGCCATCGCGTTGCCGACGCCGAGCGGCACCGACACGCCGCCCTGCGCGGTATTCACGTGCCAGCTGCCCGCGACCTGGTCGTTCTTCGTGTACATGTACTGGCCGAACAGCTTCACGTATTTCAGGTCGTAGGTCGCGCCGACCAGGCCGATGCCCTGGCTCTTCATGCCGGCCACCAGCGCGCTCAGATCCTGCGGGCCGTTGTTGAAGTTCACGTACTGGTAGACCGCAGTCGCCGCGAACGCGCCGTTCGCATAGTTGAACTGCGCGCTCCACTTCTTCGAGCGGTTGTCGCCGGCCTGGTTGCCAAGCGCGTACATCGCGCCGAAATTCAGGCCGCCGAACGAAGGCGACGTGTACGACAGCGCGTTGTTCCAGCCCGAATCGCCGACCGCACCCTGGTCGCTCGGATAAGTCGGGTACGTCCCGAGGCCGAGGAACACGTGGTACACCATCGGCGAGAAGGTGTACGAATCGTAGAACGGGTTGAACAGGATCGTCGACAGGAACAGTTGCGTCGTCAGACGGCCTGCCGTCACCGTGCCGTACGGCGAGCTGATGCCGACATACGCGTTGCGCGCGAAGAACGTGTCGCCCTGGAAGCGGCCATACTGGCCGTTCTGTGCGCGGAAGAAGCTCTCCAGCGTGAAGATCGCCTTGTAGCCGCCGCCCAGATCCTCGGCGCCGTGCATCCCCCAGTACGACGTCGACATCCCGCCGCCGCCCACGTTCCATGCGCGATCGCCGCCCGGGAACTTGGTGGCGCCGACCCATTCGTCGACCTGACCGTAGAGCGAAACGCTCGACTGCGCGTAGACGGGTGCGGTTGCCGCCACGCAGGCGGCTGCGGCGATCAGCTTGACGGACGTGCGGGACGCACGGCGAGCGAATGCTTTCATGGGATCTCCAGGTTTTGTCGAATTGTCGATAAGTGGCGCGAGCGTTGTTTTTTGGAGCCGAGTGCTAGCGTCGTATGGGGCGCAGCCATCTTTACGGATCATTTGTCCGGTCAAAATTGCGCACACTTATTGCCGGTATAGCGGCAGCATTAACTTCGCGGAATTCATACATGACCCGACGCGGCGCAGCGGCCCCGCGCGGTGCGGGCACGCGACGGGACGGCCGCCTGGCGTGCGCGGGCCGGGCGCGAAAGATAGCGCAATGCGGCGGGAAAATCAGCGGAAATCTATGCGCGACTGTGGCGAATTCGCATCAGCCGGCGGGGGGACGAGCGCGCCGGGCGCTCAGTTTCGGTAGAACGGGGAGAAAAACGGCGAGTGCGCAGGCTCTTCCTGCGAGCGGGGCGGCGGCATCGGACGGCCGCCGCGCTCCTCGTTGTAGCGCGCGACGTCGGCACGGATCGAACCGGCGCGCAGCGGCACGTTGCCGCCGCCCGGCGGGCGCGGCATCTGGCGCGAATCGGCGCTGATCGGGCGATACGGGCTTTGTGCGGCGTAGTGGCCGTAGGACGGCGTCGGGCGCAAGCCCCAGCGCGAACCGTAGCTGCTCACGCCACCGGCACGGGCGCCGCCCGGCGGCATCGCGCGGCGCCAGACCTGCGCGCCGCCGGCCGGCTGGCCGTACGCGTGTATGTCGCCGCCGCCGAAACCGTGGCCGCCGAACGCACGACCGCCGCCATGCGGCGGCTGGGCGAGCGCGAGCGGCATCAGCAGCGCGCACAGCGCGCCTGCCACCCATCGTCCGACCTTCAGTTTCACCCGTTCCGTCATCACATTCAGTGCCTGTTGCGGTGCGCTGCCGGCTGTTGCCGGCCAACGCAAGCCTTTCAGCAGTAATTTATGAGCGGTCCGAAACGGTGTCGAGCCAAAAAGTGTTATGTCGCGGGCATCGGTGTAACACCATGTTACTGCTAGGTTTTTTCACTTCCGGGGGCGATCGTGACAGAACATTCTTCTGCCGTTGCGCGCACCGGCGGCCTGTGCGAACAGGCGCCCCTATATGCACCTGATTCATCAATCGATTCACACAATGAATTTGTTTATTGAATGATCCACCGGGACAATAGCGGCATTCGCGCGCGCGGTGCGCGTGCACCCGTTTCCGAATCGAGTTCCAGATGGCCCGCCCCCGTTTCCTTCCCGACAATTTCACGCTTGCGCTCGTCGGCACCGTCGTGCTCGCGAGCCTGCTGCCGTGCCGCGGCCCGGCAGCCCATGCGTTCAACTGGGCGACCAACATCGCCGTCGGCCTGCTGTTCTTCCTGCACGGCGCGAAGCTGTCGCGCGAAGCCGTCGTCGCGGGCGCGACGCACTGGCGGCTGCATGCGGTCGTGCTGCTCAGCACGTTCGCGCTGTTCCCGGTGCTTGGCCTCGTGCTGAAACCCGTGTTGCAGCCGCTCGTCACGCCGACGCTGTATGCGGGCGTGCTGTTCCTGTGCACGCTGCCGTCGACGGTCCAGTCGTCGATCGCGTTCACGTCGATCGCGAAGGGCAACGTGCCGGCCGCCGTGTGCGCCGCGTCCGCGTCGAGCCTGCTCGGCATCTTCGTGACGCCGGCGCTCGTCGGGCTGATGATCACGTCGCAGTCGGGCGCGGCCGCATCGCCGTGGAGCACCGTCGGCAGCATCGTGATGCAACTGCTCGTGCCGTTCATCGCCGGCCAGTTGCTGCGGCCCGTGATCGGCGGCTGGATCGAGCGCAATCGCGGCGTGCTGCGCTTCGTCGACCAGGGCTCGATCCTGCTCGTCGTCTATGTCGCGTTCAGCGAGGCCGTGAACCAGGGGTTGTGGCACCAGATTCCGGCGCACGCGCTCGGCGGCCTGCTGGTCGTCAACATCGTGCTGCTCGTGATCGCGCTGGTGCTGACCACGTTCGTCAGCAAGCGGCTCGGCTTCAACCGCGCAGACCAGATCACGATCATCTTCTGCGGGTCGAAGAAGAGCCTCGCGGCCGGCGTGCCGATGGCGAAGGTGATCTTCTCGGCGCAGGCGGTCGGCGCGATCGTGCTGCCGCTGATGCTGTTCCACCAGATCCAGCTGATGGCGTGTGCGGCGCTCGCGCAGCGCTGGGGGGCGCGCGACACGAGCGGCGAGCAGGACGGCCGAGATGGTGCGGCCGGCGCCGCCCGCGGGAGCGGGGCGCTGAACGCGGGCAAGCGCTGACTTGGCGAGGGCGTGGCGGCTGTGGCTGGCCGCGCCCTTGGTGATTATCGTCCCCCACCTTCCGACGGCACGCCACAACACCCGCGCCGGCCGACGCCCCGCGGCGTCGCACAGTCCTCGTTTGATCCTTCGCGCGAGCAGCCGCTGAAGTCCGGTGCCCCGTCGCTTCGGCAGCCGTGCCCATGCCCGTGCCCCATTCCCCCTCGCCCGCCTGATCGCCGGACACGCGCTCGCCGCCTCTTCCGGCCGAGCGTCGAGCTCCGTTCCGGGCTAGGTCGCCGGTTACACAGGGGATTCGCAACCCGGCGGCGGCCGGCGCGCCGATCCGTGCGCCCCCCCCATTCCCCGGCGTCTCTTCGCCGCGCTCACCTTGCCTTTTTCGCGTTTTGTTTAGTATTTTTAGTAACGGCGTTTTCGCAGATTAGCGCCTAAAAACCGGTTATTTTCGGGTATTCCCCGGTTATCCGCCCCGAATAACGCGGTGTTTTTTACTATACAATCGCCGTCACCCTAAACAAACCGGACCCCGAACGATGGGAACCACCATTCGCGACGTAGCGCGGGCGGCAGAGGTATCGATCGGCACCGTCTCGCGCGCGCTGAAAAACCAGCCGGGCCTGTCCGAGGCCACACGGGCGCGCATCGTCGAGATCGCGCAACGGCTCGGCTACGACCCGGCCCAGCTGCGGCCCCGGATTCGCCGGCTCACCTTCCTGCTGCACCGCCAGCACAACCGCTTTCCCGCCAGCCCGTTCTTCTCGCACGTGCTGCACGGCGTCGAGGACGCGTGCCGCGAGCGCGGCATCGTGCCGACGCTGCTCACTGTCGGCCCGAACGACGACGTGCTGCGCCAGATGCGCCCGCACGCCCCCGACGCGATCGCGGTGGCCGGCTTCATCGAGCCGGAGACGATCGAGGCGCTCGCCGCGACCGGCCGCCCGCTCGTGCTGATCGACCTGTGGGCGCCCGGCCTGCGCTCGGTGAATATCGACAACGCGACGGGCGCGGCGCTCGCGATGCGCCACCTGCTCGCCACCGGCCGCTCGCGGATCGCGTTCATCGGCGGCCCGGGTGCGCACTACAGCCTCGCGCAGCGCGCGATCGGCTACCGGCGCGCGTTCTTCGAGGCCGGCCGGCTGTTCGACCCGGCCTACGAAGTGACGATCGACGCCGGGCTCGACCCCGACACGGGCGCCGCGCGTGCGATGCAGCAACTGCTCGACGCGCCGGGCCCGCGCCCCGACGCCGTATTCGCGTACAACGACGCGGCCGCGCTGGCCGCGCAGCGCGTGTGCATCGCGCGCGGCGTGCGGATTCCGGAAGACATTGCGATCGTCGGCTTCGACGACATCCCGGCCGCCGCGCATGCGAATCCGCCACTCACGACGCTCGCCGTCGACAAGGAGGCGCTCGGCCGCCGCGGCGTCGAACTGCTGCTCGCCGAATCGCCCGAGCGCACCGAGATCTCCCTGCCCGTCGAGCTGATCGTGCGGGCCAGCAGTCAGCCCGCCGGCTCACCGGCGCTCGATACCGCCACGGTCACCGAATCATGAACATGCCCCCGGTCCAATCCTGCCCGGCCACGCCGGCCACCCACGCGCAAGCCGCGCCGTTCGTCGGGAACTTCCGCGATCCGTCGTTCCTGCTGTCGCATGTCGAGGACACGCTGCGCTTCTACGCGCCGAACGCGTTCGACCCGACAGGCGGCTTCTACCACTACTTCCGCGACGACGGCAGCATCTACAACCGCACGTCGCGGCATCTGGTCAGCAGTTGCCGGTTCGTCTTCAACTACGCGATGGCGTACCGGCATTTCGGCGATCCGCGCCATCTCGACTACGCGCGCCACGGCCTGCGCTTTTTGCGCGACGCACACTGGGACGACACGCTGCAGGGCTACGACTGGGAGCTCGACTGGCGCGACGGCGCGAAGCGCGCGACGCTCGACGGCACGCGCCACTGCTACGGGCTCGCGTTCGTGCTGCTGGCCGCCGCGCACGCGACGATGGCCGGCATCGACGAGGCGCGCGCGCTGATCGCGTCGACCTACGAGCTCGCCGAACACCGCTTCTGGGATGCGGCCGCGGGCCTCTACGCGGACGACGCGACGCCGAACTGGATCGTGTCGTCGTACCGCGGCCAGAACGCGAACATGCACATGACGGAAGCGCTGCTCGCGGCCTACGAGGCGACCGGGCACGTCACGTACCTCGACCGCGCGGAAAAGCTCGCGACCCACATCACGCAGCGCCAGGCCGCGCTGTCCGGCGGCCTCGTGTGGGAGCACTACCACGCGGACTGGTCGGTCGACTGGGACTACAACAAGGAAGACAGCTCGAACATCTTCCGTCCGTGGGGCTTCCAGCCCGGCCACCAGACCGAATGGGCGAAGCTGCTGCTGATCCTCGAGCGGCACCGCCCGCTCGACTGGCTCGTGCCGCGCGCGGCCGAGCTGTTCGACGCCGCGCTCACGCACGCGTGGGACGCCGATCACGGCGGCCTCTGCTACGGCTTCGGCCCCGATTTCACCGTCTGCGACCACAACAAGTATTTCTGGGTGCAGGCGGAAACCTTCGCCGCCGCCGCGATGCTCGGCGCACGCACCGGCAGCGAACGCTTCTGGGACTGGTACGACGAGATCTGGCGCTACAGCTGGGCGCATTTCGTCGATCACCGTTACGGCGCGTGGTACCGGATCCTCACGTGCGACAACCGCAAGTACGGCGACGAGAAGAGCCCGGCCGGCAAAACCGACTATCACACGATGGGCGCTTGCTACGACGTGCTCGGGACCCTCGCGCGCATGGCGCGCAGCGAGTCGACGCAATGAGCGGCGGCGCATTTCCGGCTTTCGTGTCGGCGGGCGACATCCTGACCGACATGGTGCGCGCGGGCGACGCGCAGTGGACGTCGGTGCCGGGCGGCGCCGGCTGGAACGTCGCGCGCGCGGTCGCGCGGCTCGGCATGCCGAGCGCGCTCGCGGGCTCGATCGGCGAGGACTGCTTCTCCGACGTGCTGTGGCGCACCAGCGAAGCGGCCGGGCTCGACCTGCGCTTCCTGCAGCGCGTGCCGCGCGCACCGCTGCTCGCGATCGTCCACGAGACGCGGCCGCCCGCGTACTTCTTCATCGGCGACGCGAGCGCGGACCTCGCGTTCGACCCGGCGCGGCTGCCGGCCGGCTGGATCGAGCACGTGAAATGGGCGCATTTCGGCTGCATCAGCCTCGTGCGCGAACCGCTCGCGGGCACGCTCGTCGCGCTCGCGAAGGACTTGCACGCGCGCGGCGTGAAGATCAGCTTCGATCCGAACTACCGGAACCTGATGACGGCCGCGTACCGGCCGACGCTCGAGAAGATGGCAAGCCTCGCCGATCTGATCAAGGTGTCCGACGAGGATCTGCGCCACCTGTTCGGCGGCGACGGCCCGGACGCGGTCGAAGCGGTGCGCGCGCTGAACCCGAGGGCGGCCGTGTTCGTCACGCGCGGCGCGCAGGCCGCGACGCTCTACGCGGACGGCGGCGTGCACGAGGCCAGCCCGCCGCGCGTCGAGGTGGTCGACACTGTCGGCGCCGGCGACGCGTCGATCGGCGGCATGCTGTTCAGCCTGATGGCCGCGCCGCAACGCGCGTGGCCCGAACATCTCGCGTTCGCGCTCGCCGCGGGGGCCGCCGCGTGCCGGCACACGGGCGCGCACGCGCCGACGCTCGACGAAGTCGTCGCACTGCTCGAACGGTGACGGAATGGTGACGGCGCGCTGATCGGTCACCGATTAGCGGCGCTGTACATGCTGCGCCGCAGTGCTACGATGAAGTGTCCTTTTGCGGGAGAGGCACGATGGACACGAACACGTTCACGAAAGGCATCTACACGGCCAAGGCGCATACGCAGCGCGCGGGCAACGGGCAGTTCCAGGGCTATGTGATCCTCGTCCGGGACGACGGCGACGAGACGGAGAACGTGCGCTACGACGTCCACACCACGAGTCCGAGCGAGGAAGAGGCGTTCGACGAGGCGAAGGCGCTCGCGCACCGGATCCTCGGCGAAATCGAACTGTAACGCGCAGAACCGTCACGCGCGCGCTGCGGCCTGCCCGCGACGCGCCGCCTCCTTCGGCACGACTCAGAGCAGCCGCGCCACCATCGACACCAGCATCGTCAGCACCAGCGTCGACATGAACGGGAACGGGTAACGCCGCCCGCCGAGCGTCAGCGTGACGTCGCCCGGCATCCGCCCGATGCCGAGCTTGCCGAGCCACGGCCAGCAGCGTGTCAGGATCATCACCGCGACGAACGACGTCATCAGCCAGCGCAGCATGCGGCCCCCGTCAGAGCGCGTGCGAGCGGTCGCCGCGCGCGAACGCGTCGAGCGTGCCGTCGATGCCACGCGAGAACGCGATCACCTTGAACAGCTCGCCCATCTCGGCCTCCGAGATCAGCTTCTGCACCGCGTTCGCGGCCGGCAGGAAGCTGTGGATGTCGGACGGATCGATCGCGGCCAGCGCATCCGTGATGCCCGCGTTCAGCAGGAAGCGCGCCTGCGACATGTAGCCGAGCAGATCCGCGCCGGTGCCGACGCCCGCCTCGTAGATGCCGGTGAATTCGACGTGCGCGGTGATGTCCTGCAGGCCCGGGTACAGGAACGGGTCGTCGTGCGCGTGGTGCCGGTAGTGGCACATGAGCGTGCCGCGCTCGCGCTGCGGGTGGTAGTACTCGTGCGCGGGAAAACCGTAGTCGACGAGCAGCACCGCGCCGCGCGCGAGCATCGTGCACACGGTGCGCGTGAACGCCAGCGCGGCTTCGTGCGTCTCGGTCACGTAGCCGTCGTCGACGTCGAGCGTCGCGAGCACCGGCGGCAGGCCGGCCGGCCCGACGGGCCGGTCGTCGAACACGAACGCGTGCTGCGCGTCGAGCGCGACGCCGCGCTCGAGCCATGCATCGCCCGCCTTCGCGAACAGCCGCACCGGCATCGCATCGAGCACCTCGTTGCCGATCACGACGCCGTCGAAACGCCCGGGCAGCGCGTCGAGCCAGCGCACCTTGCCCGCCAGCGCCGGGGCAGCGGCCACGATCGTGTCGCGCTGCCGCTCGCGCAGCTCGCCCGACAGGTCGACGATCCGGTATTCGTCGAGTTCGACGCCGAGTGCGTCGAGCGCCGCGAGGAGGCCGGCCGCGAGCTTGCCGGTGCCCGCGCCGAATTCCATCACGCTGCGCGTGCCGCTCGCCGCGAGCGCCTGGGCGACGGAATTCGCGAGCGTCTGCGCGAACAACGGCGACAGCTCGGGGGCCGTCACGAAGTCGCTGCCGTCGTCGGCACGGCGCCCGAACTTGCGCGCGCCGCCGCTGTAATAGCCGAGACCGGGCGCGTACAGCGCGCGCTCCATGAAGCGGTCGAACGGCAGCCAGCCGCCCGCCGCCGCGATCTCGTCGCGCAGTTGCGCGGCAAGGGTTTCGGACTGCGCAAGCGCGTCGGGGCCGGGAGCAGGTAAACTAGCGGGTTCGTGAGCTTTCGGGTTCATCCCGGCATTGTAAATGACCGTTTCAGCCGATACGTCGCCCCCGCGCATCGCGCTCGTCGCAGGCGCACTGGGCAGCGCGGCCGACGCCGCGTCGATCGGTCGGGCACTCGCAACGGAATTCGCCCGGCGCGGCTGGGACGTCGCACTGCAGCGCAGCCCCGGCACGCCGCGTGCGGCCGCCGTCGCCCTCGTCGCCGACGTCGCCGCGCTGGGCCGCCGCGCGGCCGTGCTCGACGCCGATCTGGCCCTGGAAGCCGATGCGGCCGCGCTCGTCGCGGCCTGCAGCGCGGCGCTGGGCCGGCCCGCATGCGCCGTTTTCGTGAGCGCGTGCGCCGGCACCGACGACGCGCACACGGTGGACGGCGCGTCGCTCGCCGGCGCGCTCGCGCGCAACGTGACGGCGCCGCTCGCGCTGGCCCGCGCGCTCGCCGATGCGACGCCAGACGCCGCGCGCGACGACGAAGCGCTGCGTGCGTGCGCGATCCACGTACTGGATCAGGCCCTGTTTCACCCGGCACCGGCGCAACTGTCGCACGCGCTGATGCAGGCCGCGCTGCACCGCGCGACTTCCGCGCTCGCGCTGGCGCTCGCGCCGAAGGTGCGCGTCGCGGCGCTCGTGCGCGGCCATGCGCCGCACGCGGACGACATCGCGGCGGCCGCCTGCTATCTCGCGAGCGCGCCCGGCGTGACGGGCGCGACGCTGACCGTCGACGGCGGCGAGCACCTCGTGCCGCCCGCAGCCGGCCCGAATGAATGAACCGCGCGGGCGCGCGGCCTGATCGCCGCCGCCCGCGCCGCTTTGCGTGCGCGCACGCCAATTTGACTGGGACGACCATGTTTTCCGCTCTCCTGCACCCCCGCCTCGCGGATTGCCGCAGGCTCTACCTGCGCGACTACGAGGTGCACATCAACATCGGTGCCTTCGAACACGAGAAGCGCGGCGAGCAGCGCGTCGTCATCAACATCGACCTGTTCGTGCCGCTCGCGCTGTCCACCCCCGTCGACGACCGGCTGCACGAAGTCGTCGACTACGACCTGATGAAGCAGAGCGTCACGCGGTGCGTGGCGCGCGGCCACATCCATCTGCAGGAAACGCTGTGCGACGCGATCGCCGCGCACCTGCTGGCGCACGACACCGTGCGCGCGGTACGCGTCCGTACCGAGAAACCGGACGCCTATCCGGACTGCGATGCCGTCGGCGTCGAAGTCTTTCGCATCAAGGACGAGGAACGCGCATGAACGCCCCCCACATGAACGACACGGCGGCCGAAGGCGCCGCCATCGAAGCCACCGTCGCCGAAACCGGCCGCCGCGCGCTGACGCGCCGCGAGCAGAAGGAAGCGTACGAGAACAACAAGCTGTTCAAGCGGATCGTGCGCCAGGTCGGCCAGGCGATCGGCGACTACAACATGATCGAGCAGGGCGACAAGGTGATGGTGTGCCTGTCGGGCGGCAAGGACAGCTACGCGATGCTCGATGTGCTGCTGCGCCTGCGCGAGCGCGCGCCGATCGACTTCGACATCGTCGCGGTCAACCTCGACCAGAAGCAGCCGGGCTTCCCCGAGCACGTGCTGCCCGAGTACCTGACGCAGATCGGCGTGCCGTTCCACATCGAGAACCAGGACACCTACAGCATCGTCAAGCGGCTCGTGCCCGAAGGCAAGACGACCTGCTCGCTGTGCTCGCGGCTGCGCCGCGGGATCCTGTACCGCGTGGCCGGCGAGCTCGGCGCGACCAAGATCGCGCTCGGCCACCACCGCGACGACATCCTGCAGACGCTGCTGCTCAACATGTTCTACGGCGGCAAGCTGAAGGGGATGCCGCCGAAGCTGCAGTCGGACGACGGCAAGAACGTCGTGATCCGACCGCTCGCGTACGTGAAGGAAACCGATCTCGAGAAATACGCGGAGTTGCGCGAATTTCCGATCATCCCGTGCAACCTGTGCGGCAGCCAGCCGAACCTGAAGCGCGCGGAAATGAAGGCGCTGATCCGCGAATGGGACAAGCGCTTCCCGGGCCGCGTCGACAACATGTTCAGTGCACTCGCGAACGTCGTGCCGTCGCACCTGATGGATACGACCCAGTTCCCGTTCGCGTCGCTGCGCGCGACCGGCATTGCCGATCCGCAGGGCGACATCGCGTTCGACGAGGAACCGTGCGCATCGGGCGACGAAGCGGCCGCCCCGGGCGCCGCGAAGCCTGACGCGGCCCGACCGATCTCGATCGTCCAGTTCGACGACCTGTAAGCAGGGCCTGAACACCCGCCGGAAGCGCGGCCCGCGGCCCGTTTCCGGCGCTGTCGCCCCGCCGCGACAGGCCCGGTACGACAGGGGCCGCATGCTAAAATGATCGGCTTCGAACTCCCCTGACAAGCTGGCGCCATGAATATCGTGATTTTGGCGGCAGGCACCGGCAAGCGCATGCGTTCCGCGCTGCCGAAAGTGCTTCATCCCCTGGCCGGCAGGCCGCTCCTCTCCCACGTCATCGCCACCGCGCGCACGCTGCAGCCATCGCGGCTCGTCGTCGTCGTCGGGCATGGCGCCGAGCAGGTCCAGGCCGCGGTCGCCGCGCCCGACGTCCAGTTCGCGGTGCAGGCCGAACAGCTCGGCACCGGCCACGCGGTGCGCCAGGCGCTGCCGCTGCTCGATCCCGCGCAACCGACGCTCGTGCTGTACGGCGACGTGCCGCTCACCCGCGCATCCACGCTGCAGCGCCTCATCGACGCCGCGCGCGAGGGCCGCTACGGGATTCTGACCGTCACGCTCGACGATCCGACCGGTTACGGCCGCATCGTGCGCGACGCGTCCGGCTTCGTCACGCGCATCGTCGAGCAGAAGGACGCATCGCCCGAGCAACTGAAAATCGCCGAGATCAACACCGGCATCATCGTCACGCCGACGGCCCAGCTGTCGATGTGGCTCGGCGCGCTGAAGAACGAGAACGCGCAAGGCGAGTACTACCTGACCGATGTGGTCGAGCTGGCGATCGAGGCCGGCTTCGAGATCGTCACGGCGCAGCCCGGCGACGAGTGGGAAACGCTCGGCGTAAACAGCAAGGCGCAGCTCGCGGAGCTCGAGCGCATCCATCAGCGCAACGTCGCCGATGCGCTGCTCGTCGACGGCGTCACGCTCGCCGATCCGGCGCGCCTCGACGTGCGCGGCACGCTGCGCTGCGGGCGCGACGTGTCGATCGACGTGAACTGCGTGTTCGAAGGCAACGTGACGCTCGCCGACAACGTGACGATCGGCGCGAACTGCGTGATCCGCAACGCGTCGATCGGCGCGGGCACGCGCATCGACGCGTTCACGCACATCGACGGCGCCGAGCTCGGCGCGAACACCGTGATCGGCCCGTACGCGCGGCTGCGCCCGGGCGCGCGGCTCGCGGACGAAGCGCACGTCGGCAACTTCGTCGAGGTGAAGAACGCGGTGATCGGCCACGGCTCGAAGGCGAACCACCTCACGTACATCGGCGACGCCGACATCGGCGCGCGCGTGAACATCGGCGCGGGCACGATCACCTGCAACTACGACGGCGCGAACAAGTTCCGCACCGTGATCGAGGACGACGTGTTCGTCGGCTCGGACACGCAGCTCGTCGCGCCGGTGCGCGTCGGCCGCGGCGTGACGATCGCGGCCGGCACGACGATCTGGAAGGATGTCGCCGACGGCGTTCTCGCATTGAACGAGAAGACGCAGACCGCGAAGAGCGGCTACGTCCGCCCGGTCAAGAAGAAGAGCTGAACCTTTTGCGGACGCCCGGACGGCGTCCGCGTCGACTTACAGGATTGACCATTCATGTGCGGCATTGTCGGCGCAGTTGCGCAGCGTAATATCGTTCCGGTGCTGATCGAAGGATTGCGGCGCCTCGAATACCGTGGCTACGACTCGTGCGGCGTCGCCGTGCTCGAACCCGGTGCACCGAAGCGCGCGCGCAGCGTCGCGCGCGTCGCCGATCTCGACGCGCAGGTGCGCGAATCGCACCTCGAAGGCACGACGGGCGTCGCGCACACGCGCTGGGCGACCCACGGCGCGCCGGTCACGCACAACGCGCACCCGATCTTCTCGTCGAATGCGCTCGCGCTCGTTCACAACGGCATCATCGAGAACTTCGAGCCGCTGCGCGAAGCGCTGCGCGCGAAGGGCTACGAATTCGTGTCGCAGACCGACACCGAAGTGATCGCACACCTCGTGCACAGCCTGTATCGCGGCGACCTGTTCGAAGCCGTGCGCGAAGCCGTGCAGCAACTGCACGGCGCGTACGCGATCGCCGTGATCCACAAGGACCAGCCGCACACCGTCGTCGGCGCGCGCCAGGGTTCGCCGCTCGTCGTCGGCCACGGCGACGGCGAGAACTTCCTCGCGTCCGACGCACTGGCGCTGGCCGGCAGCACCGACCGCTTCACGTTCCTCGAGGAGGGCGACATGTGCGAGCTGTCGCTCGACGGCGTGAAGATCGTCGACCGTCACGGCGTGCTCGCACAGCGCGAGATCCGCGTCGTCAGCGCATACGGCGGTGCAGTCGAGCTGGGCCCGTATCGTCACTTCATGCAGAAGGAAATCTTCGAGCAGCCGCGCGCGATCGGCGACACGGTGCCGCAAACCGAAGCCTTCGATGCGACGCTGTTCGGCGACGCGGCCCCCGCCGCGTTCGCGGACATCGACAGCCTGCTGATCCTCGCGTGCGGCACGAGCTACTACTCGGGCCTCACCGCGAAGTACTGGCTCGAATCGATCGCGAAGATCCCGACCCAGGTCGAGATCGCGAGCGAATACCGCTACCGCGAATCGGTGCCGAACCCGCGCCAGCTCGTGCTGGTGATCTCGCAGTCGGGCGAGACGGCCGACACGCTCGCCGCGCTCAAGCACGCGCAGTCGCTCGGCCACACGCATACGCTCGCGGTCTGCAACGTCGCGACGAGCGCGATGGTGCGCCTCACCGAGATGCAGTTCCTCACGCACGCGGGCACCGAGATCGGCGTCGCGTCGACCAAGGCGTTCACGACGCAGCTCGTCGCGCTGTTCGTGCTGGCCGCGACGCTCGGCAAGCTGCGCGGGCACGTCGATGCCGCGCAGGAGGCGGAATTCCTGAAGCAGCTGCGTCACCTGCCGGCCGCGCTGAACAGCGTGCTCGCGCTCGAGCCGCAGATCATCGCGTGGTCGGAGGAATTCGCGCGCAAGGAAAACGCACTGTTCCTCGGCCGCGGGCTGCACTACCCGATCGCGCTCGAAGGCGCGCTGAAGCTGAAGGAAATCTCGTACATCCACGCCGAGGCGTATCCGGCCGGCGAACTGAAGCACGGGCCGCTCGCGCTCGTCACGGAAGCGATGCCGGTCGTCACGGTCGCGCCGAACGACACGCTGCTCGAGAAGCTGAAGTCGAACATGCAGGAAGTGCGCGCGCGCGGCGGCGAGCTGTACGTGTTCGCGGATGCCGACACGCAGATCGTCAATGACGACGGCCTGCACGTGATCCGGATGCCGGAACACTACGGGCAACTGTCGCCGATCCTGCACGTCGTGCCGCTGCAACTGCTCGCGTATCACACGGCGTGTGCGCGGGGCACCGACGTCGACAAGCCGCGGAATCTCGCGAAGTCGGTGACGGTGGAGTAAGGCTGCCTGTCCGGACGGGCCGTCGCCGGTCCGTCCGAACGTCGCATCGGTGTGCAGCCGGCCGTTTGGCCAGGTCGAAATATGTACCACGTAGTGGCATATAATCCTGTGCCGACCCGACTGGCTCGACATGTCTGCTTCCGTACGACGCATCTTCAAGACGAAGTGGTTTCACAAGGCAGCCGGAAAAGCGGGAATCGTCGATGGCGAGCTCTGCCGCGCGGTGCGGGAGTTGGCCCGCGGCCGGGGCGTCGATCTCGGCGGCAACGTCTGGAAGAAGCGCCTCGACGGGAATCGCCAGCGCGGGATCGTGCTGGGCAGGATCGGGCATACGTGGGTGTTCGTGTTCCTGTTCGCGAAATGCGACCGCGACAACATCGACGCCCGTGAACTGCGTGCCATCAGAAAGCTCGCTGCGGATGTCGGCCGACACGCCGACAGCGACATCGCGACGCTGGTTACCCTGAAAGAGTGGGTGGAGATTTGCAATGGCTAAGAGTCGATTCAAGAGCGACGCGACGGAGGCGATCCACAGCGCCGCGTCGGGCCTTTATCGCACGCAACTGATCGACAAGAAGACGATGCGCGAGTACGACGAGCTCTGCATCGAAGCCGCGCCGCAGTTCGATCCGGAAGCGATCGCCCGGATCCGCAAGTCGGTCAACGTCAGTCAGAGCGTGTTCGCGCTCTACCTGAACACCACGACTTCGACGATCCGCCAATGGGAACAGGGCGACAAGCGGCCGAGCGGCATCGCCGCGCGCATGCTGCAGATCGTCGAGAAACACGGGCTCGAGGTGTTCTCCTGAGCCGGCATTCCCCGAATGCGCATGAGCGGCCGCGCCCCGCACCGGGCATCGCAACACGTGCGAGCCGCAAGGAATATGACGGAGAGACAATGGTAAGACTGTTTGGATGCGGATTGCTGGCGCTGACGTTCGCGTCGACGGGCTGGGCCGCCGAGCACTACGTCGAAGTCTGGAACCCGCCCGAGGCACGGCTGCCGGCCCCGCACGCGCCGGACGCCCGTATGCCGGCCTCGCATGCCGGCAGCAAGGCCGCGGAAAAGCACGCGAGCGTGCAGCCGAAAGCCGTCGTGAAGCCGCACAAGCGCCGCGTCGCGCAGGCCGTGAAAGTCGTGCCGCATCACCCGCCAGCCGCCACGGCGGAAGCGCCGAGCGCGCCGCGTCCGGTCGCGCAGCCCGCACCGGGCCGGCTCACGGTGATGCAGCCGGCCACGCCCGACACGCCGCACGCACTCAATTTCTCCAATATCCCGCGGCAATACACGCCGGACGGCAACGTGCTGCGGGTCGGCACGGGCAACCGTTCCGCGGAGGTGACTCGATAATGGAAGCGCAGACCTATCTCGGCTACCAGATCTGGGGCCACGCGATCCTGCAGCAGGACGAGATCCTGCAACCCGAACGCTTCGCGGCGAGCGGCACGATCACGCAGAACAACCGGCTCGTCGAAGCGTCGGGCGTGCTCGGCGTGTTCGACACCGAGGACGACGCACGTGAAGCGGGGCTCGAATGGGCCCGCGCATGGATCGACAACCACCGCTGAACCTCGCGCGGCGCGGCGCGGCGCGGGCCAGCGTCACCCTTCCCGCCTTTTCACGCTCTCTCAGCGGCGTTCCGTTGCCCGCCGTATCGCGCCCGCTTCACCGCGCAGCCGTACGAACCGGCACGAATGCGCTTGACCTTCCCACCATGGCAAGCTTCATGCTGGGTCTGCTCGTCAATCGTCAACTCAGGAGAACACGATGGAATTCGAAGTCCAGGACATGACCTGCGGCGGCTGCGCCAATGCGATCACGCGCGCCGTGACGGCCGCCGACCCCGCCGCGAAGCTCGATATCGACGTCGCCGCGAAGATCGTCAAGGTCGAATCGGCGCAAGGCGCCGAGCGCGTGCAGTCGATCATCGAGGCCGCGGGCTTCCACCCGGCGCTGCGCACCGCCTGACGCACGCGGGCGCACCGCCGGCCGGCGACGCGCCCGCGCGCTGCCTCAGCGCAGCCGGATCAGCGTCGACTTCAGCTCGGTGTACTTCTCGAGCGCGTGCAGCGACTTGTCGCGGCCGTTGCCCGACTGCTTGTAGCCGCCGAACGGGAAGTTCATGTCGCCGCCCTCGTCGTAGCAGTTCACCCACACCGTGCCCGCGCGCAGCCGGCGCGACACCTCGTGCGCGGTCGTCAGGTTCGACGTCCACACGGCCGCCGCAAGCCCGTACTCGGTATCGTTCGCGATCCGCACCGCTTCGTCGACGTCGTCGAACACGATCACCGACAGCACGGGCCCGAAAATCTCCTCGCGCGCGATCTTCGCATCGGGCTGCACCTCGAACACCGTCGGCTCGACGTAGAAGCCGCCCGTCTCCTGCTTCACGCGCGTGCCGCCCGTGACCAGCCTGCCTTCGCTACGCCCCGCGTCGATATAGCCGAGCACGCGCTCGAGCTGGATCCCGTCGACGATCGCCCCCATCGACACCGACGGATCGAGCGGATTGCCGGGCACGTAAGCGCGCGCGGCCGCGACCAGCTTCTCGATGAACGCATCCTTGATGTCGCGATGCACGAGCAGGCGCGAGCCGGCCGTGCACATCTCGCCCATGTTGTAGAAGATCGCGCCGGCCGCGGTCCGGGCTGCGCGGTCGAGATCCGGGCAATCGGGCAGCACGATGTTCGGCGACTTGCCGCCGAGTTCGAGCCACGCGCGCTTCAGGTTCGACTGCGCGGCGTATTGCATGATCAGCTTGCCGACCGCGGTGGAACCGGTAAACGCGATGCAGTCGACGTCGCGATGCAGCGCGAGCAGCTTGCCCGGCTCGCCCGCGCCGGGCACGACGTTGAACACGCCGGCCGGGATGCCGGCCTCGTACGCGAGCTGCGCGACGCGGATCGCGGTCAGCGGCGACTTTTCCGACGGCTTCAGCACGACACTGTTGCCAGCCGCGAGCGCCGGGCCGAATTTCCACGCGGCCATCAGGATCGGGAAGTTCCACGGCACGACCGCCGCCACCACACCGACCGGCTCGCGCGTGATCAGCCCCACGAGATGATGGTCGGCCGGCGCGACTTCGCCGCCGACCTTGTCGATCGCCTCGGCGAACCACTCGACGCAATACGCGGCGCCCGGCACGTCGACCGTCGTGGTGTCGCCGATCGGCTTGCCGGCGTCGAGCGTCTCGAGCAGCGACAGTTCGTCGAGATGCTCGCGCATCAGTGCGGCCCAGCGCAGCAGCACGGCCTTGCGCGCGCGCGGGTTGAGCCCGGCCCATACGCCCGCGTCGAATGCACGGCGCGCGGCGGCAACGGCCGCGTTCACATCGGCTTCGCCGCAATCGGCCACCTTCGCGAGCACGCGGCCGTCGATCGGGCTCACGCAATCGAACGTCTTGCCGCCGTGCGCGTCGCGCGCCGCGCCGTCGATGAATGCGCGCCCTTCGATCTCGAGCGACGCCGCCTTGTCCTGCCAGTCAGCCAAAGTCAACTTGTTCATTCAGGATGCCTCAATGGTTGTGGCATTCGCGCTGCGGCACGCCGCACAACGACAACACGCCCGGCGGCGAATGCGGGGATGCGCGGTCAGAAGGTCGCCGGCGAATTGGCCGACACGACCTCGCAGAGCTGTTCCGCGCTGGGATTGCGAAAACGGTGTGGCAAACGACTTTCGAAGTAGTAGCCGTCTCCGGGGTCGAGCAGCCACGTCGCGCCGTCGACGGTCAGCTCGAGCCGACCCGATACGACGATGCCGCCCTCATGCCCCGCATGCACGAGCATCTCGGGGCCAGTATCGGCAAGCGGCTGATAGACCTCGCGCATGATGCACATGTTGCGGTCCTTCACGCCCGCGCCGACGAGATGGAAGGCGAGCGCATCGTTGCCGAGGTTCGGCATCTCGTCGCGGCGCGACACGATCGAGCGCGATTCGACCAGCTCGAACGTGAAGAACTCCGCGAGACTCATCGGGATGCATTCGAGCAGCTTCTTCAGCGAGCCGACCGACGGGCTTACGCGGCCCTGTTCGATCAGCGAGATCGTGCCGTTGGTCACGCCGGCCCGCTTCGCGAGTTCGCGCTGCGACAGGCCATGCTTGTTGCGCACGAAACGCAGGCGCTCGGCGACTTCGGTGGACATCGATTCGGTTTCGGACACGATAGGAGTGCGGTGAAAAAGTGAAACGGCGCATTAGGCATCCGTTGAATATTCTAATCACTTTATCCCGCGCATCAGAAGGGAAAACCCTGCAAGGTGTTCGAAATAATGAACACCCCTCGCATCATTCCGTTTACGAATATTTTGTTCGCAGTGCTCGGGGAAAGCCCTGACGCACGAGTCTCAAAAAACATTTGACGCCGTTTTTGGCTCGTATATGCTGGCTCTCAGGTCAACGTCATTGACCATTCATCGGTAGCAAAAAACGTTATCGCAACGCAAGAATTGATGCCGATCAATGTAAATGACGCGGATCCGGCACCTCGATTATTTTAAACGCCCAGCGCGCCGAAACGATCAGGTGTTCAATACTTTCAACATACCAGTCGAGTGTAATCGTGAGAGTCCGTGGCCCTCTGGTGAGGTGGGATCGAGGCGATGTGCGAAGTCTGCGCAGCGCTGTTCCCGCTTCCGATGGCAGTTGCGGCTGGCATAGTCCTCGCCTGCTGCACCTGTCGATCTACACCATTCTGTCCCGTCGTTCCGTTCGGCGTCACAACGCCGTTTCCGCACGCGCATTCGTGGCCGTCGATACCGACGAAGTCGCGTCGCTGCTGCCATAGCGCCTCTCCCCCTTTTTTCGTCGTTCGTTTCTGTTGCCTGTTCGTCGATGCGCATCGTCGCTGCGTTGACGGAACGCGTTCGCGCATTCGCTGCCGCGGCGCGCGCGCAATGAAACGAACGACAGCCTGACCGTCGCGCGCAGCGCGGATCGCCACACCGTCCCGTTGCGCCCATTCATCAGCGGCCTTGCGCTTCTCGCCAGGCTGCGGGGTCAAGTCGCGCCTGCGTTTTGCCGTCTTCCGCACGATGCACGCGACAGCCCTATGGATAACTGATTGACGTCATGGAAAGGAAACCCCTCGTCGGCATCACTGCCGACCTCACGCAGATCGGCGCACATGCGTCGCACACGGTCGGCGACAAGTACGTCGCCGCGATCGTCGACGGCGCGCATGCGCTTGCCATGGTGTTGCCCGCGCTCGGCGATCGCCAGTCGGTCGAAGACGTGCTCGATACGGTCGACGGGCTGCTGTTTACCGGCAGCTATTCGAACGTCGAGCCGCACCTGTATGGCGGCGAGCCGAGCGCGCCCGGCACGAAGCACGACCCCGCACGCGATGCGACCACGCTGCCGCTACTGCGCGCGGCGATCGCCGCAGGCGTGCCCGTGCTTGCCGTGTGCCGCGGCTTCCAGGAACTGAACGTCGTCTGCGGCGGCACGCTGCATCAGCGCGTGCACGACGTGCCGGGCCTCGCCGATCACCGCGAGGACGACGACGCGCCGATGGACACGCAATATGGCCCCGCGCACGCGGTGCGGCTGACGCCCGGCGGCGTGCTGCACACGCTCGCCGGCGGCCGCGACGACGTGCACGTGAACTCGCTGCACAAGCAGGGCATCGCGCAGCTCGGCGCCGGCCTCGCCGTCGAGGCTGTCGCGCCGGACGGCCTGATCGAGGCCGTCAGCGTCGTCGACGCCCCGGCGTTCGCCCTTGCAGTGCAATGGCATCCGGAATGGCGGCATGCGCAGGACCCGCTGTCGAGCGCGATCTTCCGCGCATTCGGCGACGCCTGCCGCGAACGCCGCAATGCCCGCACGCGCGCCACGGCCGCCGCCGCGCTCGCCTGAGCGCACCGACCCACATAACGAGAACAGACATGCAAGACATCGAAGACTTTCTGAAGCAACACCGGATCACCGAGATCGAGGCGATCATTCCCGACATGGCCGGCATCGCGCGCGGCAAGATCACGCCGCGCAACAAGTTCACGTCCGGCGAATCGATGCGCCTGCCGCAGGCCGTGATGGTGCAGACCGTCACCGGCGAATATCCGGAAGACGGTTCGCTGACCGGCGTGACCGATCCCGATATGGTGTGCGTGCCCGACACGTCGACCATTCGCCTGATTCCGTGGGCCGTCGACCCGACCGCGCAGGTGATTCACGATTGCGTGCACTTCGACGGCTCGCCGGTCGAAATCTCGCCACGCTACGTGCTGCGCCGCGTGCTGGATCTGTACAAGGCGAAAGGCTGGAAGCCGGTGGTCGCACCGGAGCTCGAGTTCTACCTGGTCGACATGAACAAGGATCCGGACCTGCCGCTGCGTCCGCCGGTCGGCCGCACGGGCCGCCCCGAGACGGGCCGCCAGTCGTATTCGATCGAGGCCGTCAACGAATTCGATCCGCTGTTCGAGGACATCTACGAGTACTGCGAATCGCAGAACCTCGACATCGACACGCTGATCCACGAAGTCGGCGCCGCGCAGATGGAGATCAACTTCATGCACGGCGACGCGCTGTCGCTCGCCGACCAGGTGTTCCTGTTCAAGCGCACGGTGCGCGAGGCGGCGCTGCGTCACAACATGTACGCGACGTTCATGGCCAAGCCGATGGAACACGAGCCGGGCTCCGCGATGCACGTGCACCAGAGCATCGTCGACGAGGAAACGGGCCGCAACCTGTTCACGTCGCCGGAAACGGGCGGCGCGACGTCGCTGTTCTACAACTACCTCGCAGGGCTGCAGAAGTACACGCCCGCGCTGATGCCGATCTTCGCGCCGTACATCAACTCGTATCGCCGGCTGTCGCGCTTCATGGCCGCGCCGATCAACGTGCAGTGGGGCTACGACAACCGTACGGTCGGCTTCCGCATCCCGCACTCGGGCCCGGCCGCACGCCGCATCGAGAACCGGATCCCGGGCGTCGACTGCAACCCGTACCTCGCGCTGGCGGCCACGCTCGCGGCCGGCTATCTCGGCATGACGCAGCGCCTGGAGCCGACCGAGCCGCTCGTCAGCGACGGCTACGAACTGCCCTATCAGTTGCCGCGCAACCTCGAGGAAGGCCTCACGCTGATGGCCGCGTGCGAGCCGCTCGGCGAGATTCTCGGCCACAAGTTCCTGAAGGCGTATTTCGCGCTGAAGGAAACCGAATACGAAGCGTTCTTCCGCGTGATCAGCTCGTGGGAGCGCCGTCACCTGCTGCTGCACGTATAAGCGCACAACGCACTACCGAAATACGGAGGAAACATGACTTACCGCAACGAATCCGCGTGGATCCAGCCCGCCGCACCCGCGGCCCGCACGACGCAGGCACGCTCGACCGCCGAATACCGCGCGCTCGACGCCGCGCATCACATCCACCCGTTTTCCGACATGGGCGCGCTGAACCGCGCCGGCAGCCGCGTGATCGTGAAGGCCGACGGCGTCTACCTGTGGGACTCGGACGGCAACAAGGTGATCGACGGGATGGCCGGCCTCTGGTGCGTGAACGTCGGCTACGGCCGCAAGGAACTGGCCGAC